>JAJKIL010000422.1 GCA_021154515.1 Niastella sp.
AATGCGTACGCTTCCCGCTGGCAGGATGCTGTTGTTTTTGGCAATGGCTGCAGCCAGCTCATCGGCGGTAATATTATAGTTTCTTAATCTTTCTGGATCGGCTTTAATAAGAATGGTTCGCTGGTTACCGCCATAGGGTGGGGGCGCTGAAACGCCGGACAGGGCAGCAAACATGGGCCGTACTTTGAATAAGGCCAGATCCTGAATTTCATTTAACGAACGGCCCTCGCTGCTGAATACCAATTGACCTACCGGTACCGACCCGGCATCGTAGCGCATAACAAATGGCGGTAAGGTGCCGGGTGGCATAAATGAACGCGAACGGTTTACATAGGAAATTACTTCAGCCATGGCGGCGGCCATATTGGTGCCTTCATAAAACTGTAGTTTGAGCAGCGATAAACCCTGAATGGATTTGCTCTCCACGGCTTTAATCCCGGTGATGTATAAAAAATGGTATTCGTAATAAGAAGTTACAAAACCTTCCATTTGTTGTGGCGACAATCCTCCGTAGGTTTGCGCCACATAAATAGTGGGCACATTGGTGGTAGGAAAAATATCTATAGCCGATTTACGAATGGCAAAAATGGAAAATAAAACAATGCCTGTAACCAGCACGATAATGGTAATAGGTCTGCGAAGGGCGAACTGTATTAAGCGGTTCATTTTAATTACTTGATTTCATTTAAGAAAATATGCTCATCGCCTTTCACTACGGCCTGTAACAATAAAGCCTTCCAGGCATCCCAATAGGCACTCTTTACATCCAGTTCAGCTTTTAGTAAATTATATTGGGCCTGGATCAGGTCCGGGAAACTGGCCAGTCCGGTATTGTATCTTGTTTGCATGGCCTTAAATGCATATTGCCCTGTTTTTAATTGCTGTTGTGTTTGATTGGCAATTGCGATACTGCTATTGAATGTGGTGGTGGCTATATTTTGTTGAGTGGTCAACGCCTGTTTGTTTTCTTCAATTTTTTCCATAACGGCTTTTGAAAGGAGCTGTTGCTGTTGTAATTGCCTTTTCACTTCGCCATATTTCATAATGGGAAAAACCAGTTGCAGGCCTGCGCCATAATTAAAGCGGTTTAACCGGAAGCCATCCCAGGTTTTTACAGTTGAATTATCCGGTTGAAAACCGGAACCGCGGGCAAAACCGGTTCCCCAGACATTTACTTTAGGGAGAAAAGATCTTTTTAAAAACTGTTCTTTGGATTGACTTACCAGTAACTGGCTTTGTCCTGCTTTTATAACAGGTACTTTTGAAAATGAAGTATCGGTTTCTGTCACCACCACTGGTAGCTGGTTGAGGAAAGATGTATCAACCGGTGCGGGTAAGTTTTTTGTTACTATTAATTGTTGCAGTAATAATTGCGATACCTGTAACCGCTTTTGTGCATTCAGCAGGTCAACGGCGGCTTTTGATAATTCCGATAGAAATAAGGCAGTGTCTACACCTGGTTTAATACCGGTGGTCGAGAGCACGCGGCTTTGTTTCAGGTTGGCCTGCACTCTTTCGATATTATGGCTTTGAATGGTAACTATATCATGGGCCAGTAACAGATCGAGGTAAGCGCTGATGACATTTATTTTATGCTGGAATAATACCTGCTCCAGCTCCGACTTTTTTGAATTTGCTTCTGCTATGGAAATGGCAACCTGGGCGCCTTTTTGTCCGAACGTAATGGCCTGCCAGTTTAGTAAAATGCTGGCCGCACTTCCGGTTGCAGGGCTGTACCGGTTTTCCGTGGAGGGCGGGCCGCTCATTGGTAAAATGCCAGTGGGATAAAATATACCGGTAAGGTTATTGGCAGTGCCCACGCCCGCCTGGTAAGTGGCATCAAGAGTGGGCATATTGGTAGTATACCTGGCTGTTTCAATATTTTTTAAAGCGGCTTCTGATTCGTATCTTTTTGATTGTACCACCGGCGCGCGTTGTTCTGCCAACAGTACGGCATCTTTTAGATGTAACAACGTGTCATCCTGGATTTGAGCCTGTAGAGGTATGTAAACCAATAGTGCTATAATAAGTTGACAAATAACTATTTTCAGGTATTGCATAGTATACTATTCAGGTAGAGTAAGCAAAGCTATACGCAGATTTTGGAGAAATTTAGCCGGCCGCTTCGTCAAATTTCACCATAACCCGATGCCAGCCATCGTTGTAATTGTAATTGACCTTAAATTGATACAGATTACAAATTTGTTTAACGAGTGCAAGCCCTAACCCGGTGGTTTTTGTTTGATGGGAACCTTTTTTGAACCGTTCAAACAGCTCATGAGGGTTTACTGAAAGCGCCGGTCCGGTATTCTCAATAAGGAGGGTGTTTTTTGATAACGCAATATTAATATTCCCTTTCGGCTGATTGTGCTCGATGGCGTTTTTAATAAGATTGGAGATCAGTACATCTATCAAAACCCTGTTTACATGAACCGTGGTTGTATTTTCTATAGTCGCACTTATCAGCGGGATCTCTTCATAGTGGTTCTTGAAATCAGCAAGGATCTTTTTTAAAATTTGAGCAATCTCCACTGTTTCCGTTTCAGGGAACTGGTTGTTCTCGATCTTTGCCAGCAATAACAAGGTGCGGTTCATTTGGCTTAGCCGGTCATTGGCTGTTGTGATATCTCCTATAAGGGCCGCATTTTTCTCGGTAAGCCCGGGTTGGTTGATGAGCAGCTCCAGTTTTGATCGGATGATGGCCAGCGGCGTTTGCATTTCATGGGAAGCGTTTTCAACAAACTGTTTTTGATTCAGGTAAGCCGTATTGATGCGGGCAATAAGCGCGGTTATCGCTTTATTCAATTCGTTAAATTCAGTAGTGCCGGTTTCTGCCGGTAAGGTTAACGACTCGTTACGCGTTACCTCAAACGTATTTACCTTTTCCATCGTGTTTAGAAATGGCTTCCACAACAGGCCGGAACTTTTTCTGTTTATTACAACTATGGCTATGAGCAATAAGGCCAGAATAAAGGCTTCGCTAACAAATACTTTTATGATCAGGTGGGAGAATTCGGTGGAAGAAATATATGTTGTAACGAGATAGCTTTTGCCATTCCAGGAAAGATGACCGGTTAATTTTTTGAACGGATGCAGCTGCTTACTATCAGTATAATAAATAACAGTGTCAAGGGGGGCATTTAATTTCGCCTGGGGAGAAGCTGTTCCTTCAATAATATCATATTCACCAGGTACCTGCCAGTCGATATGGCCGGATCTCGAGATGAAGGCGTTCCAGATATTAGTTTGCTTAAGTAGCAACTGCTTTTCCTGCATGTGGTGTGTATGTTTTAACAGCATCGTATAAAATGCTGTGGAGCAGATCAACAGTACAAGCGGCAGCCAGATCAGCAAAAAGCGGGTATTTCTTTGTAATAATCTTCTGTTCATAATGATAGTTTATACCCCAGTCCATAAACTGTTTGAATTAATTCATCACACCCTTTTTCTTTCAGTTTTCTTTTCAGGTTTTTCATCTGGGAATATACAAAGTCGAATGAAGGCATATTGTCGGCCTGATCGCCATAAATATGTTCGGCAATGGCCTGTTTACTAACCACCCGGTTTTTATTATTGAGCAGGTACACTAACAGATCATATTCGTTCTTTGTAAGAACTACGGGTTGTTTATTACAGGTTACGGTACGGGCCAGCAGGTCTAATTGCAGGTTGCCCAGTTCAAGCATACTGGCGCCCTGGGCGTATTTCCTTCTTATCAGGGCTTTCACCCGGGCATTTAATTCTGACAAATGGAATGGCTTTGCTAAATAATCGTCAGCTCCCAGGTTTAACCCGGTGATCCTGTCTTCCAATGACCCCCTGGCCGAAATGATAACTACCCCATCGTCTTTTTTATTCTGCCTTAAATATTGCAGTAATTTCAACCCGCTGCCATCGGGCAGATTTATATCAAGAATAATACAGTCGTAATTAAAGGTCTCTATTTTTTCAATAGCAGTGGCAAAAGTGCCGACCCCTTCACAAAGGAAATCTTCCTGGGTAAAATATTCCAGGATGCTTTGCAGCAGGCTGGTTTCGTCTTCCACTACCAGTAACTTCATGGAGTAAATTTAAGACGAAACTATTGTGGGATTTTGGAGAAATTTTGCCAGTGTCCAGCATCGTACACAAACTGTTCGTTTTCGTACACTTGTCTGCCGGGTTCTCTCCCTACAAACGCTTACCGGTAAACAGTTGCAGTCTGGCATAGCGCTTGAGGTCTGCACAACGGCCTGCATTCCTCATATATATAAATAGCACTATGCTCAGAAACTATATTACTATAGCTTTTCGCCATTTTACCAAGCACAAGCTGTTTTCCGCCATCAATATCTTATGCCTGTCGATAGGCATTACCTTTTCCCTGATCATTGGCATTTATGTATTGGACCAGAAAAAGGTGAATAGTGAGCTGCGGCATGCAGACCGGCAGTATTACATAAAAACTACCTGGAAGGAAAAAGACCTGGGTTCGGAAATAGTTTCTGTTTCTATGTGGGCTAAAGGAATAAAGGAAGAATACCCCGACCTGGTAGCCAATTATTACCGGTATAACCCCGTTACCAATGTGGTATCGGCCGGTGAAAAACACTTTAAAGAGAATATTGCTATCTGTGATACCACGCTGGTATCGATGTATGGTTTCCCTTTGCTGTATGGCGATAAAGGCCACGCGTTCACCAATAACAATTCAGCTGTTATTACAGCCACCTTTGCCAAAAAATTGTACGGGACTACCAACGCCATTGGTAAACCGCTCAGTATTCAAACAACAGCGGCTGGTATTACTCAGCAATACATCGTATCAGCCGTATTAAAAGATATTCCTTTTAATACAGTTACTACCCTGTTTAACGATGCCTATACCGTATATGTGCCCACCACCGGCAATATGTATTATAATGGCGGTGATCCTTCCATAAGCTGGGATAATACAAGTATGTTAAATTATATAGAATTGAAGCCGGGGGTAACCGTGCAGGCCGTGAATGAGGCATTGGACAGGCTGATAAAAAAGTATTCGCAGGATTTTGTATGGAAGAACATCCATGCCAATGCAGTGCCGGTTAAAGATTACTATCTCAAAGACAACAATGGCGCCGTTAATAAGATGATCATGCTCTTATCTACGATAGCCCTGTTTATTATGTTAATGGTTATCATTAACTATGTAAACATCAACATAGGAACCTCCACTTACCGGTTAAAGGAAATAGGGCTGCGTAAAACTTTTGGCAGTGTAAAAAAACAGGTAGTCCTGCAATTCCTGTTGGAGGCAATGATCCTTACCTGTATGGCTGCCATCATTTCTTTGTTCTTTTATCAGTTACTCATTCCGGTATTTTCAAAAGTATTAAATACAACGCTGAAATCGGTTTGGGAGTTCGGGGTTAAAGAATCTATTCAGTTAGCAGCGCTGGTGGTCCTGATCGGTTTGCTGGCGGGAATCTATCCGGCGTTTGTGTTGAGCAGCACCAATTTGATCCAGGCAGTAAAAGGAAAAATAGATACGGCCAGGGGCGGACTGGGTTTAAAACGTGCCCTGGTGGTGGTGCAATTTTCATTAGCCATCCTGGTATTTATTTGCGCCCTGAACCTGAGTAAACAGGTGACCTATATTTTTAAGAAAGACCTGGGTTATAATAAAGAGCAGGTGTTGGTTATTACCGCCTTTCCCAAGCAATGGGATACAGTGGGCGTGTTAAAGATGGAGGCTATTAAACAGGACCTGTTGCAAATACCCCAGGTAAAAAGTATTACCGTGACCTTTGATGTGCCGGAAAAAACACCATTCGGTCGCATCATACTCTATCCGCCGGGAAGAACGGATAAAACAAAACAGTTGAATCTGGCCGTTTCAACGGCCGATGAAGATTATGCAAAAACATTTGGCATTCATATGAAGGCCGGTACATTCTTATCGCCGGCCGATGGTAGTCTGGTGCTGAACGAGGCCGCCATAAAACAGTTGGGACTTACCCCTGAAAATGCAGTGGGACAAAAAATTGCAACACCGGTTGGCTCCATTACTATCGGTGGCGTTATAGGAGATTATAATTTTTCTTCCATGCAGGACAAGATAGGACCGGTTGGATTTGCGCATGTTAAACTGACGAAGAACTACCGGTACCTGGCGGTAAAATTAAACACCACCAATATTGGTAAAACCCTGGATGATATAAAAACGCACTGGCGCAAGATGTCACCCAATGCGCCTTTTGACTATAGCTTCATGGATGAAAAGTTTGAAGCCATTTATAGATCAGAGCTGCAATTGAAAACAGCCGCCGATGTGGCCACCGTATTAAACCTGATAATAGTATTGTTAGGGATACTTGGCGTGGTGGCGTTTACGCTCAATAAAAGAATGAAGGAAATTGCAGTGCGCAAGGTGTTAGGCGCAAACGCAGCCAGTATCATTATGCTGTTCTTGAAAGAATATGCCTGGCTCATCATCATTGCCAATGTAATTGCCTGGCCGCTGGCCTATGTAGCTACAGAACATATTTTACAAAACTTTGCCTACCGGATAGAACAAAATATTGTTCCTTATTTACTGGTGCTGGCGGCAGTAGCTGCCCTGGCCTTTAGCCTCATCAGTGTGCATTGCGCCAAAACCGCCGTTGCCAACCCGGTTAAGAGCCTGAGAACGGAATAAGGCTATTAGAACAGATCAGGATTTTGTTGCGGTTCAAACCGGTAATACCGGTAGAAGAACAGGATAATGGCCAATGCAAAGAAAATAATGGAAAGGGCATACAGTTGCCGGCTTACCATGGCAATGATAACAGCAAAGAACAGCTGGGTCACATTTACGAGATAGCTCTTCAGGTTGGGGTAGTTGTACAACTGAAGGCTGTTGAGCAATAACAGTATCCCCAAGCCAAAGAATATAAAGAACCCGGCTTCCTCATATTGTAAACAGGCGGGCGTGCGTGCAGCAATAGTGATGATCTCGGGAAGAAACAAACAAAAATAAAACAAACAGTACTGGACAAACCGGCGGCTAACTGAAACAGGCAGGCTGCGGTAAAAGGACATCCCGGTGTTCTCCATTTCCTTTAACCGGTGGATCAGGATGCCGTGCCCCAGCATGCCGGCGCTAAAGAAAAGAGCCATCATGCGAATATCGGAGTGCCTTGCCGGATCACGACCGGCCAGCATCAGGTAGAGCGCGGCGCAGTTATACAGTTTTGTAACAAGAAACAGCACCTTGCCTTTTTCCAGCACATAGCGTAAAAGAAAGCTAACATAGTATGTACGTTTCAGGATGGATGGCCACTTCCACTTTATCTGCAAAGGGTAGGCGCCGGGTCTTTGCAAAAGATATACATACCAGCCCGCGCCGGCCAAACATACGACTATAGTGAACAGGAATGCCAGGATAGCAGGAACGTACCAGTGCTCATGAAAGCCAATACCTATTACGAAGATGAGGTACGACAAAACCGGCAACAACAGCATTAACTGCACCTGTAGTAACAAGCGATATACCTTCTTTGGATCTACCAACAATAACTGGTATAAATAAGAGAACGCAGGCTTATGCAAAGAGCCCGCAACAAATTGTGCGCACCTGATGGCATAGGCCAACCACAAGACAAATACGGTTATTAAAAAAGAAGGCGCAGTAAGCATCCCCCTGATCAGCGCGTAATGATATTCAAGCATACCTACACCGTTGGCTCTTCCAACTCCCAGGGTCATTATATAATACACAAAGCATAACAACGCGGCATGCTGCCGGTAATAAGGCGCAACCAGTGATTTAAATAATAGTGACCGCTGTATGCTCATAGGAGGGGCTGGATTGTATGGTCAGTAATGGAAAAATTCCTGTCAATAGAAAGCGATTCAGATAAGAATGGCTGGTGCGAACTGAAGATAAAGCTGGTGCCATATTGTTGCCTGTATTCATTTATCAGATCAGGCAATGCATGAACCGCTTCCGTATCGAGAGTGGCTAATGGTTCATCCAGCAGGATCAAGGCCGCAGGACCAATAAATGCCAGGAGCAGCGACAATCGTTTTACCATACCGCTCGAATAGGTTCCGATTGGATTATCGAGATTGGTGCGCAGGTCTGAAAAAGCAATAAGCCGGTCTATTTGTTTTTGTGGGGCTTTCCTGATATCCTGGTAAAACAATACCAGGTCGCGACCCGTGATATAGGAAGGGTATACCGGTTCGGCTTCCGCAAAGCTGACCAGTTTTCTATAATCAACCCCGTTCTTTTTTAAACTGACTTTATTAATATAAGCATCACCCTCGAAGGGGATCATCCCGGCAATGATCTTCAGGAAGGTAGTTTTACCGGTCCCGTTCAGGCCATAGATCCAGTAAATGCCATTGTCGAGCGTAAATTCGGGAATGTTTAGAATTAACTTCCTGTCGTACTGTTTTTGAACCTGGTGTAAATGGATCATGGGCACTGTTTTAGCTCATTCAGCTTATTAGTAGCCCATTCCCCGAAAATGTTACAGATAATTTGTAACCAATAATACCCACTCACCTGTGTAATAAAAGATACTACTCACCGACTGATTGTTCAGCCCCCTGATAGACCCTGAATAAAGCAGAATTATTTTTTCCATTAAAACAAAACCTATGCACAAATTGCACATCGTTTTTGCGTTACCGGCTTTATTATTAGCAGCCACTCCTCTTTGCAGCCATGCACAGTCTTCTGTTGACCAGGTAAGCAACACCGCCGACAAAGTGGGCAGCACCATCGATAAAGTGGGCGGACTATTTAAAAAGAAAAACAAGAATAAGTCAACAGACACGGATGCTACAAAACCAACCTCCTCGGGCAACAGCGTTACTATTAATTCAGTGTGTGATTTTGTGCCGGGGAACACACTTATGTTTGTAGATCATTTTGACTCCACCAAAAAGGGAAATTTTCCAATTAAATGGCTCACCAATGCCAGCGGTGAAGTGGTTACCCTGCAACAATTTCCAGGCAACTGGTTTTCCATTACAAGCAATGGTTTTTATATCCCCAAAATAAAAACCGGTCTTCCCAAAGATTTTACTGTAGAATTTGACCTCATCATTGACGGTAGTGGTAACAATACGCTGTATGTTGTTTTTGAAGATGCGCTGGATGGTAATTTCGATCGTTACCCTTCCAATCCTTATCTGGGATTCAGGATATACTCTGACGGCAGTGCATACGTAACAAGCAAAGGCAAAGAACTGGATACCCATGTTAACAGCAGCGCTTATAACGCAGGCGGTAAAATAAATCACATTGCGTTTAAAAAAGAAGGCGAACGTTTACGCGTATACATAAACCAGGAAAAAACCTACGACATTAATCATGCTTTCGAAGGCAACAGAACTTACAGCACCTTTAAATTCGGCGCCGATTTCTATAGCCCAACGCATATGCTGGTTTCAAATGTTAAAATAGCAGGTTTGTAATATCTGTTAATAAAAAGCGGGCGTCTCGTACTTTGAGACACCCGCTTTTATGTCTTTAGAAACCCAATTTACTTCCCAGGTCACCCAGTATATTGTTACCACCGGCATTGCCTGAATTGTCGTCGCCGCTGGTGCCTAATAAAGAATCTATCTGACCGCCGAATTGGGGAAATTTTTGTTTTACAAAATTAGCCACCACTTCTACAACCTGTTGCGCCTGTTCCGCAGGAACCCCTGTTTTCTCAACTATTTGCTTGATTAATTCGCTCATGATATTTCAGTTTTATATAATACTGCAAATGTAGGGACCACACGCATGCGACCCATTAAAATATGATCCGGAGGCTGGGTATTTTACTTACAATATTCAACACTCTTTGTATCTTGGCGCCCTTACAATAAACTACCAATCATGAGAATGTGCGCTTTCTTATTGCTATGTGCAATTGTCCTTTATTCCTGTCAGTCACCCACTGAAAAGCAGCCACTTGCTGCTACCAGTTATTTCACTACCGGCGATACCGGCGTGAGAATGGCCGGCATAAAAATGATCCCCGTGAAAACACCTGTGGGTACCTTCAACGTTTGGACAAAACGTTTTGGTAACAATCCCACCATAAAAGTATTGCTGTTACATGGCGGTCCCGCTGCAGGACATGAATACATGGAATGCTTCGAAAGCTTTTTTCCCGAGCAGGGCATTGAGTTCTATGAATACGATCAATTAGGCTCTTCTTATTCTGACCAGCCCACTGATAGCAGCTTATGGACAACCGAACGTTTTGTAGATGAAGTAGAACAGGTGCGAAAGGCATTGAACCTCGATAAAAGTAATTTCTATCTGTTAGGCCATTCCTGGGGTGGCATACTGGCCCTGGAGTATGCGCTTAAATACCAGGATAATCTGAAAGGACTTATCGTCAGCAATATGATGTCGAGCGCCCTGGACTATGGCAAATATGCCGACAGCGTGCTTGCCAAACAAATGGACCCAAAAGTGCTGGATACCATCCATCAGCTGGAAGCGCGTAAAGCAACCAGTGATCCCAAATACATGGAATTGTTGATGACTAATTATTATGCAAAGCATATCTGTCGCCTGGCGGATTGGCCAGAGCCGCCGAACCGTGCTTTCAAACACATTAACGAGACTATTTATACGATGATGCAGGGCCCTTCTGAATTTGGTATTAGTGGCCGCCTCACCAACTGGGACCGCAAAGCGGATCTGCCAAAGATCAAAGTGCCTACTTTAACAATCGGCGGTCAGTTTGATACCATGGACCCTGAACACATGAAATGGATGAGCACGCAGGTGCAAAAAGGTTCTTTTCTGCTTTGTCCCAACGGAAGCCATATGAGTATGTGGGATGATCAGCAAACCTACATGAATGGCGTGATCAAATTCATCAGGGATGTGGATGGTGGAAAGTAGGTAAAGACCGGCAACAAAGTAATTAAAGGAGCTGTCTCAAATGTAATTTTGAGACAGCTTTTTTTAATCCAGCTTATTCTCCAGTGCCAGGAAGAAAGCATACTGCCAGGCTTTGTCTTTCAGGTAATCGAAACGGCCTGAAGCGCCTCCATGGCCTACATCCATATTAATTTTAAAAAGGATCTTGTTGTTGCCGGTATGCAATTCCCGCATTTTGGCCACCCATTTGGCCGGTTCAAAATATTGCACCTGCGAATCGTGGAGACCAGTTGTTATCAGCATATTTGGGTATGCTTTCTTTTCTACATTATCGTACGGCGAATAGGATTTCATGTAAAAATATTCGGCGCTGTCTGC
>JAJKIL010000423.1 GCA_021154515.1 Niastella sp.
ACAGAACTAAGAACAAAGAACTCAGAACCTTCAAAAAATATATCCTGGCTCCTCTTTTAACTGAATAATTATTCATTTAATTTTATCTCGTGAAACCCAGAGACGAGAATAAGATCAATGAAATTTACAAGGCTACCCTCAACCTGGTAAAAGCGAACGGATTGTCGGGTATCACTATGCAAATGGTGGCCAAAGAGGCCGGCATTGCCACCGGTACGCTATATATCTACTTCAAAAACAAGGAGGCGCTGATAAATGCGCTGTTCGATGTGTGCACCAGAAGCTCTGCCAGTACCTTTTTCAGCAATTATGACCCCGAACAGCCATTCAAGATCGGTTTCCATACCATTTGGCTGAATATTGTGCAACGCCGCGTCGCTCATTTCAATGAGAGCATTTTTATTGAGCAATGTTTTCATTCTCCCTTTATTGATGAGGAGTCGAAGAACAGGCTGCGCAAAATGTTTGAACCAATGCTGCAGTTGATCGAACGGGGTAAAACAGAACGTTTAATAAAGAATATGGACACCGTCTGGCTGCTGGCCTTTATGATCGGTTCCATTAACGAAATAGCTAAAAGAACTATTTATTATAATATAAAATTGACCGACGAGATCCTGGAAGCCAACTTCCAGTTATGTTGGGATGGCATTAAAGCCTAAATTTTTTTACCTATTAGATGAATATTTATTCATTTAAGATGGTGGATTATACAGCGCAAGTTGTTGAAGAAAGGGAGGGTGTTGAAAGGGTTAAAGGGTATGAACGACCCCTGGCCTGCAAATTGAAACCGTGTTGAAGCCTGCTTCCAATTCCTTGCGTAATGCCAGCCCTGCGGCATTATTTACCATCCCTGTTAAAAGCCATTTTAGTATGAATAGAACTGATATGAGTAGAGTCTTGCTGCTTTTCTGTTTTCTGGGCTGTTTTATGTTCGCAAACGCCCAGGAAAGCAAGCGGATATCCTTACAGGAAGCAATAGACCTGAGCATTAAGAACAGCAAACAGTTAAAGCTTAGCCAGGCAAAGATCACCGAAGCAGTGGCCGCCACTAAAGAAGCTTCGGAAAGAAGATTGCCCGATGTGGGTGTCAACGGCTCCTATTTACGGGTAAACCACCCCAAACTGAATATAAAAACGGCTGCCGGCCCCGGCGATAGCAACGCCATCTCCCCGGGAAATATTAACCAGGCCATGTTTGTGATGGCCAATGTTTCCCTCCCCCTATTTGCCGGGTTTAAGGTGAAGTATGGCATTGAATCCGCACAATTCCTGGAAAAAGCCGCCCAACTGGATGCAGATAATGATCGCCAGGGAGTGATATTAAATACCATTGCCGCCTATGTTAATCTGTATAAAGCCGGCGCTGCGGTAAAACTGGTGGAGGAAAACCTGGAGCAGTCCCGCCAGCGTGACACCGATTTTATTAACCTGGAACGGAATGGCACCCTGGCCAGAAATGACCTGTTAAAAGCACAGCAGGAAACCTCCAACCTGGAACTCAGTTTACTCGATGCCCAGAATAATCACCAGCTGGCCATTGTGAATATGAACCTCATGCTGGGGCTTTCGGAAAAAATACAGCTGATAACGGATTCTACCAGCTTTGTTCCGCCCGCCGCCGTTAAAACTATTGAAGAATATGAACAGCTGGCTGCATCAAACCGGTATGATCTGAAAGCATTGGACTATCGCCAAAAGGCAGCCCAGTCGGGGGTGAAAATAGCCAGGGGCGACTATTATCCTTCGCTGGCGCTCACCGGTGGTTATGTGGCCGCTGATATACCCAAATTTTTAACTATCACCAATGCGCTGAATGCCGGCATTGGGGTGAAATACAGTCTGTCGTCGCTTTGGAAAACCAATTCAAAAGTAGAACAGGCGAAAGCCAGGGAAGCACAACTGGCGGCCAGCATCGCTATGCTCGATGATGCCATCCGGCTTTCGATAAACCAGGCTTACCTGAATTACCTGTCGGGCGTAAAAAAGATAGAAGTATATAACAAGGCACTTGACCAGGCCACCGAAAATTACCGCATCAACAAAAACAAATATGCCAATAACCTGCTTACGCTGACCGACCTGCTCGATGCCGATGTGGCGCAGTTACAGGCCCGGTTAAACGTAGCATTTGCCCAGGCAGACCTGGTGCTGGCTTATCAAACCTTATTGCAAAAAGCAGGTTTGCTTAATCAATAGTTTTAGAACAAATCCTTTACGAAAAGGGAACAATAATATTATATGGCAACAACTCAACAAACAGGCGCAGAAGCCGCTCCTAAAAAGAAAAACCGGCGTTTTTTAATTGTATTGATCATCTTAGTGGTAGTGGGTGGTGCATTTGGCTTTAGTAAATACCTGCATGCAAAGCATCATGAAGAAACAGATGATGCGCAGGTGCAAGCCAACATCAACCCGGTGATCCCAAAAATCTCCGGGTATGTAACCGAAGTAAGAGTAAAAGACAATCAGAAGGTCAAGAAAGGCGATACCTTGTTATTGCTCGACGACCGTGATCTGAAACTGAAACTGGAACAGGCGGAAGCAGCATTGGCCACCGCCCAGAGCAACCTCACTTCTGCCAAAGCTACCTCGGCGGCGGCACAAGCGAATATCGGTACCTCTGCAGCCGCCATTAGAGCCGCTGATGCACAAATTGAAGCGGCCAAAGTAAGCGTTTGGCAGGCTACGCAGGATTACAACCGCTACGCCAATCTTATAAAGGACCATTCCATTACCCTGCAACAATTTGAACAGGCACAGGCCAACAAGGAAAAGGCAGAAAAGCAATTACAGGTATTGATAGAGCAAAAGAACCAGGCTGCCCGTCAAACCAATGCGGTGAGCTCGCAAAGCAGCGCTACTTCTACCCAGATAAATGTGGTTAATTCAACCATTAAACAACGGCAGGTAGACGTAGACGACGCCAAATTGAATTTATCCTACACCGTAGTAACTGCTCCTGCAGATGGCATAACCTCCAAGATAAACGTACAGACGGGTCAATATTTACAGGCCGGACAGGCAACATTCAGCATTATACAGGATAATGACATTTGGGTAGTGGCCAATTTTAAAGAAACGCAGTTCCACGATCTGCGCATTGGTCAAAAAGCGATCATCAATGTAGATGCATTTCCCGGTCATGACTTTGAAGCAACAGTCACTTCCTTTTCACCGGCTACCGGCGCACAGTTTGCCTTGCTGCCACCCGATAACGCCAGCGGCAACTTTGTAAAAGTGGTACAACGGTTACCCGTTAAAATAGAATTCAATAAACAGGATTCCCTGGTGAAACAACTGAAGGCCGGGATGAACGTGAATGTGGATGTGCACCTGGATTAAGTAATAAGAATGAATATGGAACAACAAGGATCGTTGGTAGAATATGGCTCAAGAAGGGTAATCATCACCATTACGGCCGTGTTTTGCGCATTGCTCGAAATAATTGATACTACCATTGTAAACGTGGCGCTCAACACAATGCGTGGCAGCCTGGGTGCTACGCTCAATGAAATAAGCTGGGTAATTACCGCCTATTCCATTGCCAATGTAATTATAGTACCCATGACCAGCTGGCTGTCGCAACAGTTTGGCCGGCGAAATTATTTTGCAGCCTCGGTTATTATTTTCACCGTCGCCTCTTTTTTATGTGGTAACTCCACCAGCCTGGTTGAACTGATCGTATTCCGCTTTATCCAGGGATTGGGTGGGGGCGCCCTGCTGGTTACTTCACAAACTATTATTACCGAAAGTTACCCGCCAGAAAAAAGGGCCATGGCGCAGGCCATTTATGTACTGGGGGTAATTGTTGGTCCAACGCTGGGGCCGCCATTGGGCGGTTATATTGTAGATCACTTTTCCTGGCCTTATATTTTTTACATCAATATCCCCGTAGGTATTATTGCCGCCTTACTCACGCTGCAATACGTACGAAGCCCGAAATACGCGGAGAAGCGCCCTATTAGCCAGGTTGACTGGCTGGGTATATTTTTATTGACCGTTTCAGTAGGCGCACTGCAATATATCCTGGAAAAAGGCCAGGAAGACGACTGGTTCAACAGCAACCTGATCATCGTGCTCACAGTAGTAGCTATATTGGGTGTTTATTGTTTTATCTGGCGACAGTTGGTATACAAATACCCCATTGTTGAACTGAAGGTATTACGCAATAGCAACCTGCGAATGGGTGTTATCCTGTCGTTTATCCAGGGGTTTGGCCTGTTTGGTTCAACGTTTATCATTCCGCTGTATACCCAAACCATCCTGGGTTGGGATGCCACCCAATCCGGGTTGTTGATGATCCCCAGTACCCTGATGGTAGCCTTTATGATGCCCATTGTAGGGCAAATGATCCAACGCGGCGTATCACAGAAATATATGATTGCCATGGGGATGATCGTATTTTTCATTTACAGTTTATTCACCTATAAAGTAATTACCCCGCAAACAAGCGGCGATGATTTCTTCTGGCCCCTAATGATACGTGGGGTAGGGTTGGGATTGTTGTCTGTGCCGATTTCCACCATGGCATTATCAACTTTAAAAGGCGCTGAGATAGGGCAGGGCGCTGCTTTCTCCGGTATGATGCGACAATTAGGTGGCTCGTTTGGCGTAGCGCTTATTTCAACCTATTTAACAAGGGATATAGTTGGCCACCGCGGTAACCTGATCCGGAGTCTTGATATATACAACCCCGCAGTACAGGCGCGCGTACATGGTATTGCCGCTGGGATGCAGGCAAAAGGCATGGCGCCCAATACAGCCACCAAAAGCGCGTATCAATTGCTTGAAGGCTCCGTCACCGTTCAGGCAACCATACTTTCTTACATGGATATTTTCTTATACATCGGTTGTATGTTCCTTATTTGTGTACCCGTTGTATTAATATTTATTAAGCGTTCAAAAACCAAAGTGAGCCTGGCAGATGCCGCCCACTAATAATGAGGAGCTTGTTATGTCTACAGTACTGGTAGTTACCAATTTTTCCGATGCCTCGCGTAATGCACTTGCCTATACCTGTTCCCTGTTACAGCATACCCAGGCCCGGCTGGTGTTAATGAATATCTATGCTTTCCCGGGAGCCATGACAGGCGATGCCATTGCGTTAGCTGCTATGGGTGAGATCATAGAACATGATACCGCCCTGCTGGAACAGGAATACCAGTGGGTACAAACCAATTACCCTTCCCTACCTGTAGATACAGAAATGGTGACTGGTATTTTTCAGGAAGAACTGCAACGGAAGGTGATTGAATCGAATGCCGTGCTGGTAGTGATGGGTCCTAGTGGCAATTATACCAACCTGCTTTCCTGGGACGCCAACATCATCAATTCCTTTATCGATCTGCCGGTGCCCATGCTGGTGATCCCGTCAACAGTACAGTATCGCCCCATTAATAAAATAGCTTTTGCGTGTAACTATTATAGAAAGAATTTGCACGTGCCGGTATCGGTGATCCATAAACTGGTGCGTTTTACCGGTGCAAGGCTGTATGTGATAAATGTAGTGGCGCCGCAGGAGTTGGTAACGGATGAAGCATTGCACAACAAACACATTTTGCAGCAAAGCCTGGCCGATTTAAACCCGGTTTACTTTGAACCGGAGTTTCACAACGTCATTTCTGCAATAGACAACTTTACTTCGGAAGAAAACATCGATATGCTGCTGGTGATACCTACACGCCATGGCATCTGGCATAATATCTTTCAGAAGTCGCATACAAAAGGACTTGTTTACCTCAACCATATCCCATTGTTATCGGTACGGCAGCAGGAGGAGTTTATTTAGCTTACAGCCACAAAAAAAGCCAGACTTTCGTCCAGCTTAATGCTTGCTTTGGATATTAATACAAAGTTCTACTGAAATATTTTAGTGAAGGAGGAAAGAGCATAAGGTCAGCAGGCCAAACATGCCTCCCAATATTAAACCTCCTAACAATGCTAACCTGGTAATTACTTTAGCTAACGACGGAGCGTATTGAACATCTACTGCGGATGCCTTCATAAGTACGGATTTTGGTTAAGAATTTTTTTCTAAAGGATATGTGGCTACAAAATAATATGTATTGTTAAAGTTTGCAAGGTAGTTTTACTAAGGAATACCCTTGCAATAAGTAAGGGATTTACCATCGCCGTAACTGGGCGGTAGTGAACAGGTATTCTGGCGTGTAAATGAAAGAGTTAGCTGTTTTCACTTCGTACCAGGGACTCAAATCGCCATCCATCGGATCTTTCAGGATGTGGATATTTTGCGCCGGCATATAACTCTGCGCCAGCAAATAAATGGTTTTTCCACTGCTGTTTACTGCTATATCCATTACCATCTCGGCATGTCCGGGCGACCCTCCCTTTATCAA
>JAJKIL010000424.1 GCA_021154515.1 Niastella sp.
CCAAGATACGAAGGTTGGTTGATACAGAGGGCAAGTTGACCAGTTGATCAGTTAACCAGTTGACCAGAAAGTTGACAGAGGATAAGGTTGATATAGTTGATATGGTTGACGGTGTTGATAAAGGGAATACAAAAGGGAGAAGGAGGGAACGGGCTGGGGGAGGACTGTCGTTTTAAAGGCCTGGTTAACTGGTCAACCGGTTAACTGGTCAACTTTTCACTCCTATATAGAAAAAAGCATTATTTTCAGCCTACATTATCATTGAATGAGAAAGCTTTTTCTAATCATCTGTTGTATGCCTCTTTATTGTTTTATCCAGGCGCAACAGTTTGGCGGTCATTCCCCCGCTACCAAATGGAACCAGATCAATAACGACAGCATCCGGGTTATTTTTCCCGAAGGATTGGGGCTTGAGAAACAGGCGGCAGATATAGCCGCCTCCGTGCAAAAGCTGGCCATACAAACCGCCCCCACCATTGGCAACCGCTTACGTAAGATCAGCATCGTATTACAACCCTATACAACTATCTCCAATGCCTATGTGGCATTGGGCCCTTGGCGCAGTGAGTTTAACCTGATGCCGTCACAAAACCCGTTCGACCTGGGCACCACGCTGTGGTCGCATTCCCTGGCCCTGCATGAATTCAGACATGTACAGCAGTTCAATAACTTCCGTAAAGGACTATCGCGGGCGGCGTATTACCTGTTCGGACAGGATGGGCTTTCCCTGGCCAACAGCGCCGCCGTGCCCAACTGGTTCTGGGAGGGCGATGCCGTGTACCAGGAAACCCTGAAAAGCCAGCAGGGCAGGGGACGGTTA
Source organism: Niastella sp. (assembly GCA_021154515.1). Classification (GTDB taxonomy): domain Bacteria; phylum Bacteroidota; class Bacteroidia; order Chitinophagales; family Chitinophagaceae; genus Niastella. Next base: position 821 of record JAJKIL010000424.1, read on the forward strand.
TCGTTCTTCTTTAATGATTACCGGTCATTGTGGAGGGCCAATAAAAATTATTCCTGGATGAAGCTGCGCAATGGGTCATTGCGTGATTTTGTGCCCGATCATTACCGGTTGGGATATATGCAGGTGGCTTATGGGCGCGAAAAGTATGGGCCCGATTTCTGGAAGAACGTGACCGATGACGCCGTTCGGTTCAACGGCGTGTTCTATCCTTTTCAACATGCGATAAAAAAATACACTAATATCACCTATAAGGAATTCCGCAAAAATGCGATCAACTATTTTAAGGCCGGCAGCGATTCTTTAGGGACCGATGCGGTAAGCGACTGGGCCAAACAACAAAAACATTTTGCGGGTGATGATGAATTTCCGCAGTGGGTAGATGCCAATACCGTGGTGCTGGTAAAAAGCAGTTATAAAAAAATACCCGCGTTTTATTTGCGCAACCTTACTACCGGTACCGATACCCGCCTGAAAACAAAAGCTATTTCGCTGGATAATTATTTCTCGTATCGCAATGGCCGCATTGTATATGCCGCCTATGAAGCTGATGTACGCTGGGCCTGGAAGGACTACAGCGTGATCAGGGTAATGGATGTGCATACGGGCAGGGAGCGCGCCATCACGCATCTGTCAAAATACTTTGCACCTGATATTTCAGCCGATGGAAAAACCATTGTAGCGGTAGCCGTACAACCCGGCGGGGCTGCCGGGTTACATATCCTGGATGCAACAACTGGCGCTGTTTTAAAAAAGGTGCCCAATCCCAAACAGTTGTTCTATAGCCATCCGAAGTTTTATGATCCGCAAACAGTGGTGGCGGCGGTTCGTACCACAACCGGCGAAAACACCCTGGCGCTGGTGAATATCAACAATGGTTCAATAGAAGAATTATTACCGCTTTCAAGACGGGTAGTAGGTTTTCCGTCGGTGCATGGCGATACCATTACCTTTACTGCTGCTGGGCATCAGCAGGATGACCTGCTGGCCCTGGTGAACAAACAATTATACCAGGTTCAAACCCCGGCCAATAAAGGCACCGGCAATTACCAATGGAGCGCTTTGAATAATAAGGCCATTTATACGGCTTTTACGGCGGCGGGCTATCACCTGGTGCAAGAATCACTGGGGGCCGAAAGCTGGCAGCCAGTAAGCGCTGAAGCGTTTACACAGGCAACGATGACGCCTTTTGATCTCACGGGGTTAAACCTGGATACACCCATCGGCGTGGATACTACCCGGCCATACCCCATCAGCCGGTATCATAAAGCGTTCAACCTGGTTAATTTCCACAGCTGGCGGCCTTATATTTCCGATCCGGATTATACGTTCTCCCTTATTGGCGAGAACGTACTGAACACCCTGCAAACCGAGATCTATTTCAATTATAATACTGATGAAAAATACAAAGAAGTAGGCGCCACTGCGGTGTATGGCGCCTGGTTCCCTTACCTCACCCTTGGCGTGGCAGAAACCTTCGATCGTAAGGAAACAGACACCCCTTACAGAACGTGGAATGAACTGAACGGCCGGTTAGGCCTGCAGTTCCCTTTTACTTTTAACAGCGGCCGGTTGTATCGCCAGTTGAATATTTCGGGCGGCATCAACCATCACCAGGTTAATTACACGCTGGCCAGTAAGAAAAGGTTTACCAATGAGCAGTTTGAATTTTTTGATGCCTCGGTAACCTTCACCCTGCAATCACAGGTGGCGAAACAACATATTTATCCAAGGTTTGGCTTTAGTTTGTTATCGCGGTACCGGCAAATTGTAAACAACTTAAGCGGGTATCAATGGTTAACAAGCGCCGCCCTGTATTTGCCGGGCGTGGCGCGCACCCATAACCTGGTAATCACCGGGGCGTATCAGAAGCGCGATACCATTGGCGATTACAGTTTCGGCAGCAGCTTTCCCATCTCGCGCGGGTACCCGGCTGTAAACCAGTACTCAATCCCCGATATGTACAAGGTGGGATTCAATTATCATTTTCCCCTGGTATATCCTGATTTCGGGATAGGAAATATTGTATACTTCCTGCGGGTGCGCGGCAATGCGTTCTATGATTATACTTACCTGAAATTCTTTAGAGATAACCGGTACCTGGAATGGAGATCGACCGGTGGTGAAATGTATTTTGATACTAAATGGTGGAACGAATACAATGTAAGTTTTGGCATCCGCTACAGCCGTATGTTGAACCAGCTGCGCGGGTACGATCCCAACCAGTGGGAGTTTATATTACCTGTCAATTTGTTGGGACGGTAGGTATTTGCTCACAAAATGCCAGAAATGACCTGGCTGTATCCATACTTTCTTTAAAAGTAACCGGTTTGGTGATATAGGAGTGGGCGCCCAGCATCATGCATTTATCCTTTTCCATGGGGTTTAAGGAAGTGCTGTAAATGATTACGGGAACGGTTTTAAAACGTTCATCGTTTTTAATGCGGCGCAGGGTTTCGGTGCCGTTTAATTTAGGCATGTTCAGGTCGAGGATGATCAATGCAGGTTTGCAACCGGCATTAAAATCTTTACCCAGGATACGCAACACCTCTTCGCCATTTTGCGCAAAACAAAGCACATGGCTGGCTTCTAATTCCGCCATGGCATCCTGTAAAATAGCGCGGTCATCGGCATCGTCGTCAGCTACTAATATTTTCCATGAAGTGTTTTCCATTATGCAGTTCTTATTGGTAGTGAAACAAAAAAACTGGCGCCTCTGCCTTCGCTGGAAGAGGCGCGTATAGCTCCCCGGTGTATTTCAACTATTTTTAAACAGATGGCCAGTCCCAGACCCGTTCCTTCATACTGATCGCGTGCATGCAGCCGTTGGAACAACTTAAAGATCTGCGGCGCATATTTTTCGTCGAAACCAATCCCATTGTCAGAAAAGATTATTTCGTGGTTGTTTTCAACCTGCTGATACCTGATGGTTATTTCAGGGGTTACACCCTTTCTGGAATATTTTAAAGAATTGGTGATGAGGTTTTCAAATAACTGGCGCAGCAGGCTTTCATCCCCTATTACCGATGGTAACGGCTGAATATCTATGGCTGCCTTTTTTTCTTCAATAGGCAGCTGCAGGTCCTGCAGGGCATAATGGGCTACATTATTCAGGTCAACATGGTTGAAAGCGATCTCGGATTTGCTGATCTGTGAAAAGGCCAGCAGGTCTTTGATGAGGGAACGCATGCGGCCTGAAACGGAATGGATGATCTTTAAATATTCAATGCCTTTTTCATCCATATTATCCGTATAGCGGTTAAGCATATAATCGCTGTATAACATCAGTTTTCGAACAGGTTCCTGCAAATCGTGCGAGGCAACGAATGCGAACTGCTGCAGTTCGAAATTGCTTTTATTCAGTTCCGCAATATATTTTTCCAGTTTCTCCTGGTGGTCTTTCAGTTCTTCCTGTACCTGTTTCAATTCAAAATTATCTTTCAGGGTCTCTTCATATACTTTCTGTGCATGGATGTCTACGAGATAGCCAATCCAGTATTGCAGTTCGCCGCGATCATTCAGGAAGGGGGACAGGGATACCTGGTGCCACAGAAAATCATCACTGCCTTTTTGTTTTATGCGGGCGTGAGTTTTAATAGAAGCGGCATCCTTAGGTATTTTCTTATTAAAGAACAAAATAAATGAATCATAGTCGCTGGGGTGCACTACCTGCTTCCACTGGTTTGAATTTAACGAGTCGATGCTTTCACCGGTATAGGTTTGCAGCCATTCATTGGCATACACCAGTAAACCGGCCGGGTTCAGTGAAAAGATCATCAGGGGCAGCGAATTGGTGAGCATTTTATACTGGGCTTCGTTCTTTTGCACCTGGATAGTCAATTCCTGCAACCGTTCGTGTTGCTTTCTTATTTCTTCGTAGGGTGAAAAGGCCGGCTCGTTACGGAAGATGGAACGCCATTCATCCCGCTGGTTAATATCCAGCTTCAGGCGATGGGGGATTGCATAGAACAACTCAATAAGGGTTTCCGCGTCTTTGTTAGTAGAAACGGAATATTTGTTAACCAGCTTCTTGGCATATTCCAGGCCGTTCAGGCTATTGTAGGAGTTCTTTTCATTTTTTATAGTGGCAACAACAAACTGGATCTGTTTATTTAGCCTTTCACCGTCCAGACTCAGTACCAGTGAGCCGCTTTTGCCGTTTTCGATGGCATTGCGGCCAACCTCAGAAACGGCGGTTGCAAAAGAGGTTTGAGCCGAAAGAGACAGGCCCAGCATTTCTGCCAGTTTCATGGTGCGTTTGTGCGCGATAATCAGATCCATTTCATTTTCAAGAACAACCTTTGCAATATCTTCCATGAGCGGTCAGGTGTTTATTTTACAAATTGCTACGGATGAATCGTCGGTAGCACGGGTAAAGTCTTTAATCAGGGATGCAGCCAGTATGGTAAGATCGCATCTCAGGATCCCGGTATATTTTAAGGTATCCCACCGGCTGCGAAGGCCATCGCTGCACATTACCATATACTGGCCCTTTTCATGTACGATATGCTGGCCGCTCATTATACGGGGCAGGTTTAAACCAATAATGCCATTATAGGACAAATAATTCTTGCTTGCTGTTGGACCATTTATTTTAGTGGTGATATTTCCCACGCCACAGATGTTCCATGTTTTTTGAGCGATATCAAAAATGGCCACCATCCCTACCAATCCTCTTGTTTTTCGAACAGCTGAATTTATATAACGTAAAATTTCAGGAGGGTCTAGCTCCTGACAACTGGAAAATGCAACACCTGCTTCCTGTACTGCCCGGGCGGCTTCTGCACCATGCCCCAGGCCATCGGCCAGAAAGAGCTTTATATGATTTTTGTTTTCAATGTAAAAAAATCTATCCCCGCATTTTGTTTCTCCGGGTTTGGGTATTACCACCGATCTTATTTCTGCAATGGGTGGCTTTATATGAAGCTTGAAACCAGTAACATATTTTCGGCATAAAATAATTGTGCCCCAGTTTTTGAGTGAGTACACCTGAAAAGTGTCACACAACCGTTTCATGGCGCCCAACCCAAGTCCCAGGGTGCTTTTTGAACTTTCACCATCCCGCACCATTTTATTTATATCGGCGATGCCTGATCCATTGTCTATGCTAATGAGCTCTATGCCATCATTGTCATTGTGGCGAACCAGCTTAACAAGTATTTGTCCGCCCCCGGCATGTTTAACCAGGTTACTGGCCATTTCAGCCACTACTATATCTATTTCACCATTTTGGCGTTCATTAAAATTGAGCGTGTGGGCAAGTGCACGGATCTCCTTTTTTAAGATGGCAAAGTAGCTTCTGTCATTTGCTTTAAACAGCACGTGTGCATTGTCAACCATTCTTCCATTTGATTATAGAAACAACAGTACCTTCTCCAGGGCTGCTTTTGATTTCGAATTCATTCACCAGTCTTTTAGCGCCCGGCAACCCGACGCCAAGGCTTTGTCCGGTTGAAAAGCCTTCTTTCATAGCCTGTGCGATATCTTTTATACCAGGCCCATTATCTTCAAACACCAACCGGATGCCACTGTTCCTGCCTTCGCTGATCACTTCCATTTTCGTTTTGCCCCCACCGGCGTATTTCAACATATTCCTGACCAGCTCGCTGGCGGCGGTTATTAATTTGGTTTGATTAACGACACTCATTCCAATTTTTACCGCGTATTCTTTTACGCGGTTGCGAAAAGGAACAACGTCCTGTTCCTTTTCAATCAGCATAGCGTCCTCAATCAGTACTATCCTCATTGGTTGCTATTTCTTCTTCTTCCTCATCCTCTTCTTCACCCGTGTCCAGGTCTTTTATTTTGAGTCGTAGTAACTCCATGCCTTTTACAACATTCAGTGCCGTATGAACGCCTTTCAGTTCCAGGCCCAGTTCAACCAGGGTGATGGCAACAGCAGGCTGCATGCCTACCACTACTGTTTCTGCATCCATAATACGGGCCATATCGCCGATGTTGCCTAAGATGCGACCCATAAAGGAGTCAACAATACTGAGTGCGGAGATGTCGATCAGCACGCCTTTCGCCTGCGTTTTGTTAACCATATTTACCAGATCGGTTTCCAGGTTGATAGCAAGGCGATCATACAGGTCAATCTGTATGGTGACGAGTAAAAAATTCCCCATTCTGAGAATAGGTATCCTGTCCATAACCGTAATAACTTATTTTTCTTTTTGAATCCGTTTAACATCGAGCCTTAATACAGCAAAAGCATATTTTAAAGCGCTTGCCAGCGTGGCTTTGGTAACTATATTTGAAAGATCAATTCCCAGGTGAACAACAGTTTGTGCAATTTCGGGCCGTATGCCGCTGATAATGCATTCTGCACCCATTAAGCGGGTAGCGGCCACCGTTTTAATAATATGCTGGGCCACCAGGGAGTCAACGGTCGGTACACCTGAAATATCGAGAATGGTAATGGTGCTGCCGGTATCAACAATGTTTTGCAGCAGGCTTTCCATTACCACCTGGGTGCGGGCGCTATCGAGCGTACCAATGATGGGCAGCGCCAGAATGCCGTCCCATACCCTGATAATGGGGGTGGAGATCTCGGAAATTTCATCTGTTTGACGAAGGATCACTTCTTCCCGGCCTTTGATAAATGTTTCGAATGTTGCAATGCCAAGGTTGTCGAGGAATTTATTGATCAATATCAGGGCATCTGCCAGTGCCTGCTGATCATTTGCCAATTCAATTATAAGTGTTTTTAAGATGGCGTCTTTCAGGCTGAATACAAATACCCCGGTTTCGCGCGGTGAGAACCCCTGGCGCGCGCGGGAGATGGAAATACCGGCGAGAATTTCATAAACCGGGCTCAATCCCTCTGAATTAAAATCAGCTAAATTATCCCCTGTGATACCTTGCAACAACGCATCCAGCAACTCAGCACTCTGTTCGCGCAGCTCATCGTTACTCATCAGGTCTTCACGTAATCCGGCATCTGCGAGCTGCAGGCTTATCCAATCTTCTAAAATGTTTTTCTTTTTCTTTTGAAGGAGTTTTGAAATGTCTTGCTTCATTTTGTAAAGAGGTTAGTTTTAAAAGTTTTTTTAAAGTAACTGGCCTATGAAATGAGCTACAAAGCAATTCTTTTGCCAGTAGGAGATGGGGGGAACAAAATGGGGGATATGCGTCAAAAGCGACTGGGGATAGGGGTAAAGAGTTGACCAGTTGATCAGTTGACGAGTTGACAAGTTGACTTGTTGATAAGTTAACAGTTGAAGAGGTGACGAGGAAGAAGGTTTGGGAGACGGAAGTAAGAAGTTAATAGGGTTGATAGTGTTGATAAAGGTACAGGGTAATAAGAAAATGGCTTACAGCTAAGAAGTTGCTTTGGCCGTGTCGCAGTTTGCCGTTTCACGACTTACGACCCGGTTGTTAATTAATTAGGACAGATGCCGGTTTCTTGCTGACCAACCACTTGTTTACCTTATACATTAACCAGGCGCTGCCGGCGCCCACGATTGCTCCGGCCAATACATCGCTGGGATAATGCACGCCCAGGTACATTCTTGAATACCCAACGGATGCGGCCCAGGCATAGGCCGGCACGGCCACATACCATTTGGGATAAGCCATGGTTAATGAGGTAGCGGTGGAAAATGCTTCAGAGGTATGTCCCGATGGAAAGGAAGGACTGCCGCCATCACTGGCGGGAATAATAAACGGATGATCGGCAAAGGGCCGGTGCCGTTTGAAGGTATATTTCAGACCTGCAGTTATAAGGGAAGAAGCTGCCAGGCTTTCCGCCAGGAACAGTCCTTTGTTGATGGTGACCTTATCGTCGCGTACAAGACCCGTTGCCAGTACCGATACGGGTACCAGCATACTGATGTAATTGGTGGTGTTGGAAATATGCTGATAGAGTTCCACCGGGTCTTCATGCCGGTGTTCCATCATTTCATCTAATACCTGCACATCGAGACTGGTGCGTTGCGCCTGCACAGCTGGTTTTATAAGTGATATGCATGCTATTATCAATAGCAGGTAACGGATGTTCATATTTTAAGTTTCAATCGTAATATGTAACCTGATTCTGTATTAATTCAGAAGTAAGTTGATAGAAGTTGACAAGTTAACAAGTTAACCAGGAAATACAGAGATCAGTTTAAGTTATTGAGTTTGTTAGTTTTTTAGTTCTTTGGTTTTGAGGTTCATTCGAATTGCGCGCGAGTCCTTTCACAGCCTGTCCCGACTTGTCGGGATTTCACGTTTCCCGTTTGCCGAAAACCCCACCAATCCACATAGCCTTTAGCTAAGCAGATCCAACATTCACCATTCCCGATTGCCGACTTCCGACTCCGGTTAAAGGGCCGGACGAAGGTCGTTAATGCCGGGTTTCTTTTTGAACAACCACTTGTTGGCCTTGTACATTAACCAGGCGCTGCCGGCGCCTATTACGGCGCCTGCCAGTACATCGCTGGGGTAATGCACGCCCAGGTACATTCTTGAATAACCCACGGATGCGGCCCAGGCATAGGCCGGAACGGCTACATACCATTTGGGAAATGCCAGGGTTAATGAAGTGGCGGTAGCAAAGGCCACGGAGGTGTGTCCCGACGGGAACGAAGGACCACCGCCTCCAGAGACTTTGGTAAGCCCAGGCGTTACCATGTAGGGGCGCGACCGTTGAAAGGCATACTTCATACCAAAGGTAACAAAGGTGGTGGCGGCTGCCGACTCGGCCAGGTACAATCCTTTTTTAAGGGTACTACTGTTGTTGTCGATAAGCCCCGCGATCACCACGGCGGCCGGAACGGCAATACTCATCATTTCCGTGGTATTGCTAATATCCTTGAACACTTTGGTAGCGCCGGCATTACGGCTTTCCATCATCTCTATCAATATGTGTTGATCGAGACTGTACTTTGTTTGCGCCACGGCGCCCGGCTTGAAACAACAAAAGCACACTGCCATAAGCAGCATGCTTTTTAATATAGTTGAAACCGGGGTTTGTTTACAGTTAGAGGTTTGACAGGCTATCCTCAAGGACCTTGATCTTTTCTTCGGCATCCAATTTTTTCTTTTGCTCTAATTGAACGACATCTGGCCTTGCAGATTGTACGAAGCGTTCATTGCTTAACTTTTTATTAACTGATTCAAGGAAGCCTTTAAGCCTTTCCAGCTCTTTTTCCAGCTCTTCTTTTTGTGTACCGGTATCTACAGCACGTTCAGTTTCAATGTAAAACTTATCCTTACCTATAACCGCTGTAATGGTTTGTACTACAGGCTCTGAAACAAATGTTAATTGATCAATATTTACCTGTTTGAGCAATATTGTTTCAATGGCTTTGAACAGCTCCTTGTTTTCGCTCTGTACATGCAGTTTAATGGGTTCTTTGGATTTTATCTCATTCTTTATTCTTACATCGCGCAAACCGGTGATCACATCTTTAAGCAATTCACCTTCTTTCAATACAACAGTATTGATGGTTTGCAGCGGCGCAAATTGTTTTACGCACAGGTCTTCGGTGCGGGGGGCCAGTA
>JAJKIL010000425.1 GCA_021154515.1 Niastella sp.
ACGCCACCGGCAATGGCCCTGGTGACCCAGTTTTTGGCGGCATTGGCATCTACTTTTGTCATGCGCATACCCAGCCGCAACATTAAGGAGTAGGCGAACTTCCTCCACTTATCAGGAGCACCGCTATAGATCAGGTCGGATGCGCCAAAAGTTGTTTTATTAGATGCATCGAGGCTTTTCGCTGCTGCATCCAGTTCTGCTAACAGATCGGCATAAATAGCACTTTGCGGATCGTATGCTGGTTTAAAGACAAAAGAATCATTGCCCAACGCGGCCTGAAAGTATGGGATGTCGCCATACAGATCGGTGAGACGGCTGTAACAATATACCCGCCAGATCCTGGCTTCTGCATACAGATTCACCTGAGAAGGCTCATTTTTAACGCTCTTGATCACCATGCCCAATTCGTTGAGTTCTTTCGGATAGGCATCAATGAATGCCTGGTATGTTTGTGAGATCTGGGCTGCATTATACTTTGAACCAAAACCCGCCACATCGTTATAACTGGTGGTATATTGCATAGTGCCCAACAGAAAATTCAACATATTGCTGGTACCATCATACTCGGCTTTTGTAAACACGTATTGAGGATATACTTTAGCAGTAGCTTCGGGATTGGTATTGGTGCTCTCAAAGTTCTTGTCGCACGATTGCAGTGACACCATGCCCATCAACCCCAATAAACCACCTGCATATTTTATTATATTTTTCATATTGTTCTTCGTTTGGGTAATTATAATTTAATGGTAAGGTTCATGCCATATGAACGGGTACGCGGCAATCCGATCGATTCAAAGCCCTGTGCATTGCTGTTGGTAAAGCTTTGCTCAGGATCGAAATTCTTGGTGTCCCTGTACAGGATGAACAGGTTGCGGGCCACAAATGAAATGCTGGCTGCCTGGATCTTCGCCAATTTTATTTTGCTTACCGGGATGTTATAAGATAATATTACCTGACGCAGTTTGATGAAACTACCATCATGCAGGAACAGATCAGAATACACCTTGTAATTATCATAGTAGTTGCGCAATACCCCACCGGCCTGCGTAATGGTGGTATCATACGACGCCCCGTTTTGATCAACACCTTTCAACTCCAGGCCTTTATCACGACCAGGCAGGGTGCTTTTCAACTTACCCATACGGGTGGCGTACACTTCGAAAACGGAGAAGATCTTGTTACCGAATTTTCCATCGAGTAAAACGTTCAACCCCCAATTATGATAATGGAATTCGTTGGTAATGCCCATAGTATAAGGCGCCACGCTATTACCCAGTGGCTTCAGGTCGCTCATTACCGGCAGGTGATTGCCCCTGTTATAGATCACATTGCCCTGGGCATCTTTTTTCATGGTGGTGCCCACTATGGTTCCATACGGCTGTCCTTTTATGTGTTGTAAAAAGGCCCAGTTACCAACGGAGTTGGCTATTTGTACAGAAGTTAATCCAGGCGCCAGGTCCACTACCTTGCTTTCGTTATAGGCAAAGTTGTAGCTTACATTCCAGCTGAAATTGGCGGTACTGACCGGTTTACCGGTCAACAGTATTTCAATACCCCTGTTCCTTAACTCGCCAACGTTCATGATCACGGAATTATAGCCCGAAGTACCAGAGATAGTTGTTTTTACAATGTCGTTGGTGGTTTGACGGTTGTAATAAGTAAAGTCGAGGCCTAACCGGTTGTTGAATGTTTGCAATTCAAGACCGCCTTCATAGGTAGTAGAGGTATAAGGTTTCAGATTGGGATTAGGGATATAGTTTTGTGAATTTACATCCTGCGTTACGTTCAGCAGGGGCTGGCCTGCGCTGGCCACATTGCTATAAGAAAGATTGATGGCATAGGGATCAGGTGCGCCACCACCTACCTGCGCCCAGCTACCGCGTAATTTAGCCAGGGTGATCCAGGTTGGCATTTCAAATGCATCGGACAGAATAAGGCTGCTACCTACGCTGGGATAAAAGATATGATTGTTCTTTGGACTTAAAGTAGAGAACCAGTCTTCACGCGCCGTGAAGGTTACAAAAAACAGGTTTTTGAAATCCAGATCGGCTGAACCAAACACCGAATTGGTAGTGGAGCGCTGCGTCACCGGCCTGATAGTAGAAGAAGCTAAGTTTGAAACACTATAGAAGTATGGAATAATAAATTGTTTACCGGTAATATTCTGTTCCTTATTTTCAAACTTACGCGAGTTGGCCCCTACCATGGCGCTCAGGCCAAAATTCTGCGCGAACTTGGTTCTATAAGTAACATTCAACATGCTGTTTGTTTCAGACAGGTCTGATTTCAACCCCACATATTCGCCCAGCGGGGTATACAGGGCGCCGCTTGGCAGCACGTTTGTGTAATTGTAATTATAAAAATCACGGCTTACGGTCCCTTTTACAATCAGGTTTTTAATGAGCTCATAAGAAATAGACGCCTGGCCAATAAAGCGGTTCTTCACATCATCTTCTTTCCATTTATTAATCACAAAATAACCGTTCGAAGCAATGGCGGCATCGTTCCAAATGGTTTCATTACCGGCAGAATCGTAACCGGGTTTTATCCAGCGTACATCGGCGGTATTGGCAATTTCAAGGGGCGTCCAGTTAGGATTACCCAATGCATCGCCCGCACCGGTGCGGTTATGTCCCTGTTCCAGGTTGTACTGCGCCAGCGCTTCGATATTTATTTTGGAGCCCACCTTGCCATTGAGGGCCACATTGAAGGTTTTTCGTTTATAGGTTGTGCTTGGTAAAATACCTCTGCTGTTGAGGTCTGCCATGGAGAAGCGGTAGTTGAAATTATCGCTGCCACCAGCAAATGCCAGGCTATTCGTATAAGTGGTACCGGTTTGATAAAAATTCTGCAAATTCTTTTTCTGGGCTACATAAGGGTGGGTCTTTCCATCTACGCCCATATAATTGGTAGAACCGTCGATGGGTGCACCCCATGATTTTCTTCCCGATGCCTGTGCATCTGACAAAGTGGTGGGCATAACACCATCGAGCCCCTGGCCATATTCATATTGATAATCGGGGATTACGGCTACATTCTCCATGGTGAGGGTGGAATTATATTCAACCCCAATACCGTGTTGCGCCCGGCCCTTTTTAGTAGTGATAAGAATTACCCCGTTACTGGCGCGTGAACCATACAGGGCTGCGGCCGTACCGCCTTTCAACACCGTGATAGATTCAATATCGTCTGGATTGATGCCTGCAATGCCATCGCCTTTATCAACGTTGCTGGTGATGCCATTTACCGTTGGCGCGCCGCCAGGTACGGTATTATCGAGCGGCATACCATTGATTACATATAAGGGTTGGTTGTCACCGATCATGGAGCCATTACCGCGAATGGTAACCCGGCTTGAACCGCCCGGACCCGTTGACAGACCCGCCGCATTTACCCCGGCAATTTTACCAGACAATGCATTCGCAATATTGTTTTCACGAGCCTGGGTGAATTCGCTTCCTTTTACTTCTGTTACTGCATAGGCAACCGCTTTGCGATCTTTTTTCACGCCTAACGCGGTTACCACCACATTATCGAGCATATCGCTACTGCCTGCTTTTAAAGTAATGGTGACTGACGCCTGACCCGGGTCAATGGTAATTAGCCTTTTTTCATAGCCTACAGAACTAACAGATAATTGAAAAGTGGAAGACTGGAGGCTGGCCGGTATGTTCATAGCGAAATTACCCTTCAGATCAGTGGTAGTGGAGGAGGAACTTTTACCGGATGTGAGGGTTACGGTGACATTAGGGATGCCTGTTTGATCAGCTTCATTTTTTACCACCCCTCTTAACAGGGCAGATTGCGCCAGGCCGGTGAGTGAGAAAAAGAGATGAAAACATAGCAGCAGACTGCCCGAAGCAAGAGTTTTGACTCGTTTCATAAGCATTTGAGTTGAGTAGAAATGTTTGGTTACGTTGCGATTTCTGATACAATTTAATAACAAAAAGAATACGAACTGCAAATAATTTGCAATTACTAGAATTATTTCTGCAAATACTTAAATAAAGGCATTTTATAATGACATGGAGAGATTAAGCACACAATATTTTATAAACACCTTATAACCAATTTATAATAGAGCAATTAAGGAAATTATTTGAAGTTGCGGAAAGGCGGAATTATCTTTGCAAAATATTTGCAATCTTTGTATTATTGCAAAGATTGCAGAATAGAGGGTATCTTAATTTTGGCGGCTGCAATCACTTTTTGAAAAATAAATGTTGCATCCCTTGAATAAGCTTACTTATTTCGTGTTAAAAGTTTGAATTTTGTCAATTGAAGACGTACCAATCTCATTAATGTGTTAATAGATTATGGCAAACAATAACCCAAATACGCCGGCGCCGGTAGCCTTGCAAAAAAAGGAAAGGAAAAAACTGATCATTAAACAGGTGAACATCCATACCCGTTTAATGTTTACCGACCTGGTAAAACTGATAGACGTATCGGAGGATACCATCCGGCGCGATGTGAATGAATTGGCCGAAGAGGGCCAGGTGATAAGAATAAAAGGCGGGGTAATGTCTGCGGCCTACCATATTGGGCATGAATCGCAAACTTATTCGCAACAAAAGAAAGAGATCATTGCCGATAAAACCCTGCAGTTATTAAAGGAAGATATGATCGTACTGATCGGCGGTGGTACTACCATCAGAGAGTTTATTAAAAAGATCCCTCCTGGTTTACGCGCCACATTCATTACGGTGAATGTGCTCACAGCCGTTGAACTGCTTGATAAGCCGATGATAAAAACCATTATGATCGGCGGGCAAATTTCTACTTACAGCCAAATGACCGTAAGCGGCGAAGTATTTCAATACCTCAGTAATATTAAAGCCGATCTGTGTGTACTGGGCATTAATGCAATTGACACCAACAGCGGTTTAACCGATTCTGACTGGGAAACCATCCAGGTTAAAAAAGCCATGATCAATGCAGCTGATAAAGTTGCCGTGCTGACCATTTCGGAAAAAATGAATTCGGTAATGCAAATGAAGATCGCCGATGTAAACGAGATCGATTATTTAATTACCGAACTGCCGCCCGATAGCAATGAATTGCAGGCTTATAAAGCCAAAAATCTCACCCTTTTATAGTTACCGGCAAGTACACTATAGGGCTTTTACGAGCGCACTATCTTAAAATAACGATCATTACATTAGTAAATGTAAGAGTGGATAAATATTTACCTGACCTTACTACCGGTAAGTAGTAGGCCACCTCCATTTTCGCGTATATTGCAAGCTGTTAATAATCTAGTGTAGTAACCCTACATGCATCGAGGAGCAACAGTTGTTAAGATTTTCTAAACGTAAGGCCGGAGAAATCGCAAAATCCGGCTTTACTTTTTCTTACTCCTCATTTTCCGACTCGCGATCGTCTTCTACATCCAATGGGTTCGATCTTCCAATTAAGGCAACAGCGTCTTCCTTTGGCAGCTCCTGCACCGCCCGCAGTTTCTTTTCAATCGCTCTCGATCTTACACCAGCCTGTTCAATTACATTACTGGCTTCCTGTAACTTCTTCTGCGTTTTCTCCAGAATACCGCCAAAATTGCCAAACTCGGTTTTTACGGCGCCCAGCAATTGCCATACTTCTCCTGACCGTTTTTCAATAGCCAGTGTTCTGAAACCCATTTGCAAACTATTCAGCAATGCCGATAACGTTGTAGGGCCAGTAATGATGATCTTATATTCCCGTTGAATGCTTTCAAACAAACCGGGTGTGCGCAACACTTCGGCATACAAACTTTCGAATGGTAAGAACAGGATCGCAAAGTCGGTTGTGTTGGGCGGATCAACATATTTGCTGCTGATATCCAGCGCACATTTTCGGATGCCTTTTATAAAACTCTTCCTATATTCTTCCACTAACTCAGGCAATGCTTTATCATAGGCATCCATCAATGCTTCAAAATCTTCTTTTGGGAATTTTGAATCAATAGGTAACCACAGGGATTTATCTTTATCACCACGGCCGGGCATTTTTATGGCAAATTCCACCAATGCATTGGAACCCTCTTTTGTTTTTACGTTGCGCCCATATTGGTCAATGGTAAGTATTTGATCCAGGATGCTTTCCAACTGGTACTCGCCCAACACGCCTCTTGTTTTTACGTTCGAGAGCACGCGTTTTAAATCGCCCACCCCGGTGGCCAGTTGCTGCATATCGCCCAATCCTTTATGTACCGCTTCCAGTCTTTCGCTTACGAGTTTAAACGATTCGCCCAGGCGGGTCTCCAACGTCTTTTGCAATTTTTCATCAACGGTTGCACGCATTTCATCGAGTTTGCGCTCATTACCGGTTTGCAGCTCGGCCATTTTCTTTTCCAGCGTTTCCCGCATTTGATCTAACCGAAGGGAGGTAGCATTATTTTGTTCACTCTGCTTACTTAATAAAGCAAAGAAATTATCTTTTTGAACCGTAGTGGCGCTGGCCATCGTTTGGTTAATGAGCTCGCCAAAGTTCTTTAAGGAGGCAGCTAATTCTGATCGTATCCGTTGCGTATTATCACTGGTTTCCTGCCGGTTGGTCACCATCTCCTGCTTTACGGCCGTTTCAATGCGAGCAATTTCTCCCAACAGGTTTTCCATTTTATATTTTATGGCCATCCAGTCGGTATTGTTTTTGGCAGCCATAGCGCGCCAGGCAAATACCATGGTAATGATGGCTACCAGCAGCAAGGCAACCAGTAGTGTTACAATAATGATCTCCATGTTAATGGTATTGATGGGTCAATTTAAGCAATTGAAACTTAATATAAATAAAAAAGCCCCGATAAGAATATCGGGGCGGGAACTCTCAACACTTAATAATAAACTTATTTTACGTCCCAGAAAATTCTGGTGGTAAGATTATCTTTTGAACTTACAACATCATAATTGGTTTTATTGTATATGCTTTCAGATGTAGGATAAAACCATCTTACCGGTGGTTGTTTTATAATATTGTTGGCGTTGTCAACTTCAAAACTTAATGCGGGGGCATCCAGTCTTCTGAGCTCGGCCCAGCTTTCGTGCGGCTGCACAACACTGTAGTGTATCCATTTCTGCGTAGCGATCAATGTTAACTTATCGGCGGTAGTGAGCGCTAAATCCCAATTCACGCCTGTAGAAGCAATGTATGCATTGACCTCGGCAGCATTTGTTGGGGTAAGCGGTCCCGATGAGGCGTCATTACTTAATGTCCTGATCCAGTAATAATATTCAACAGACTGTCTGATACCGGTTTCATAGGCGGTTTTAGCGGCTGAAAGATTAGCTGTTTTTAAATAGTATTCAGCAGCCAGAAAGCTTACTTCGGCGGCATTGATCAATATACCGGGGAAGTATGGGTTACGGCTTACAGTAGACCGGTTATAAAGAGCTATTTTGGAGTCCCTGTTTATTGCTGCATCCTGAGCGCTCCTGTCGCCCACAGGATCTACACCCGTATACACGCCTTTGGCGCTATCGCCGGGTTGGAACATAACCCTTAACCGCGGATCACCATTGGCCTTCATATGATCGATCATCACTTTACCGGCAGTATTACTGATCCTTCCTGCATCACCTTCTAATCCATCCTTGAAACTTTTAGCAGTGATATCCGAACTCAGGTCAAATACAGCCACCTTAATGTTATCACTGTTTGAAGCAACAACCGGGTATTTGGCCGGAGAGGAAAGAATGGTTGCTATTTCGCTGCTTGCGCGTGATGAAAAGGCCGATGAGCCAGATGCCCTTGTTAATATTCGCAGGCGCAGTGAATTGCAATACTTTTTCCAAAGTGTAATATTCCCAAGATTGATCAGGTCCTGCGTGCTGAACTTTTTCTGAATATAAGCCGGGACATTTATAGAATTCAACTCATCAGCAAAACCCTTCAGGTCATCGAGCATTGTGGTATAGATACTTGCTCCATCATCATATTTGGCTGAAGAGGCTGAATAATTGCCACCATTGATACTTAACTTTCCTGCCTCAGACCAGGGAATATCACCGTGCAGATCTACCATTTTTTGCGTTTGATCGTATAGAAAGATAGCGGCTGCGATCATATATATACGATTATCAGCCTGATCAGAGGCCGACAATTTTGAATAGATCTTTTCCAACTCGCGATACTGCCCAAGGAAATAATAATAATCTTTCCAATTGTCGCTAATCGAA
>JAJKIL010000426.1 GCA_021154515.1 Niastella sp.
AAAGCCATGGGCATATAGCATTTTACCAGGCCATTAAACCTTTTCCTCCTTCGCCTGTTATTATTGGCATGTCTTTACAATTGAGTATCCTTGATCAAACCCCCATTCGTCGGGGAAGCAATGCAGCAGAAGCCTTGCAGGAATCTATAGAGCTGGTTCGCAAGGCAGATGAATGGGGCTATACCCGCTATTGGTTGAGTGAACACCACAATACCATTACCCTGGCCGGGGCTGCGCCTGAGATATTGATTGCGCGCCTGGCGTCAGAAAGCAAACGCATCCGTTTGGGATCAGGTGGTATAATGCTGCCGAATCACAGTACGTTAAAGGTGGCGGAGAATTTTAAGTTACTCGAAGCCCTGTACCCACAAAGAATTGATCTGGGTGTGGGCCGTGCGCCTGGTGGCGACCGCATAACAGCACAGTTATTAAATCCTTCCAATACATTCGACCCGCAGGAATATATTCAACAGATCAGTGATTTACAGGATTTCTTAACCGACAATCCCAACTACAACAACATCCAGGGTAAAGTACGGGCCATACCGAAAATTGACACGGTGCCTGACATGTGGATGCTGACAAGTAGTGGCGAAAGCGCTTATCTCGCAGCCCATAGTGGCATGGCGTTAAGCTATGCGCAGTTCATCAATCCTGTTGGCGGTAAAGAAGCCATTGCGATTTACAAACAACGGTTCAAACCATCGGCACAGTTGAAAGCGCCCAAGGCAAGTGTGGGTGTTTTTGCTTTTTGTTCCGAAGATGAACAAAAAGCGGCGCAGGTACAGGCCGTTATGGATTATCGCTTATTGAGTTTTGAAAAAGGCCGGTTTGATGAAATACCTACATACGAAGCGGCAAGTAAATATGACTATACCGCTGCTGAATGGCAACGGGTATTGTTTAACAGACAGCGTACTATTGTAGGCACGCCCGCTATAGTAAAAGATAAAATAACAGCCCTGGCTGCAGAAATGGATGTAGCTGAAGTTATTCTTTCCACATTTACCGAAAGCCGGGAAGACCGTTTCAACAGCTACGAATTATTAGCTAAGCTGTTTGAACTAACTGTCAATACGAATAACAAGCAGGCATAATATTACTGGCATAATGTTTATATAACAAGATAAGCTGCCTTAATGGGCGGCTTTTTTATGTTATATAATTTACAGGGGCATTGCCAATTCTGTAATCACGTATTATTTTTAGGCCAAACAAAACAGTTACACAAACTGTTTTATCAATAGTCGTATTAGTTTATATATGAAAATTAAAGCAATTATAACAGGCGCATCCGGAATGGTAGGGGAAGGGGTTTTACATGAATGCCTGTTGCACCCTGATGTGGAAGAAGTGCTGATAGTAGGCCGTAGAACAGCTGGTTACATGCATCCCAAGTTAAAAGAAATAATACATCCTGATTTTTATGACCTCTCAGCTATCAAAGATCAGTTGAAGGGCTATAATGCCTGCTACTTTTGTTTAGGCGCCTCTTCTATTGGAATGAATGAAAAGGACTATCATCATGTTACCTATGACCTTACCATGCATATGGCAACCATTCTGGCCGATCAAAATCCAGGCATGACCTTTTGCTATGTATCTGGTTCCGGTACCGATAGTACGGAGCATGGTAAAATGATGTGGGCCCGCGTAAAAGGACAAACAGAAAATGACCTTATGCGCCTTTCATTTAAAGCAGCTTATATGTTCAGACCGGGTTTTATGCGTCCAACCCCAGGATTGAAGCATGTATTAAAAGGCTATAAATTCCTGGGCTGGATGTATCCTGCATTTAAGGTATTGTTCCCTGGCAAGGTATCAACATTACAGGAGGTAGGGTGGGCGATGATCAACGTGACTTTAAAAGGATATGAAAAATCAGTACTGGAAGTAAAGGATATTATCAGGCTGGCTCATACCGCATAATAAAAAATCCCGCCTGGGCGGGATAAAAAAAGCATTGCTGCTTTTTATTTTTTCTTGATTGCAGTTTCACAGTGATTCATCGGTAAAGGACCTCAGGAGGGTTGTTTAGTTGATTAAAAAAATTTATTGAGCGATCAGCATTTTTCTGGTGTGTTTAGTGTCTTTGATATACACGTTCAGGAAATAAACTCCGTTTGCCAACCGGGGCAGTTTTAAAGAAATTGTATTTCCATTGAAATCTGGTTGAACCTGGACTTTTACACCCACATTGTTTATTAGTTCCACCCGCGTTTGTTGCGGTAATACATTGTCTTGGAAGGCAAGCTGTATCAGTTGCCGGGCCGGGTTGGGGCTTACAATAAAACTATTGTTGTTCAAAGCACCCTCATTCAGTTTAACCGATATAATTTGAGTATAAGTAATTGAGTTATTGGCTTCCACCTGTTGTATGCGGTAATAGGTTACCGGATATATAGGGTTAAGGTCCTGGGTGGTATATTTTTGCGGACCGGCATTACCGGTAGCATTGATGGTTTTAATAGCTTCCCAGTTGCTGCCGTTGGCCGATCTTTCCAATATATATTTATCTGACGCGTTCTCCTGCTCTGCGGTCCAGCTGATGGTTACAGTGCCGCTATTAGTTGGTATGGCCTCAAAGCTGCCTATTTTAATGGGCAGGATACTGCATAATGTAGTGGCCGTTAATTCTGAAGAGATATTATAGAATGTGGAGGGCGAATTCTGGTTTTTGTAAGAGGTGGCTATCCATCCTGCGCTACGGGTGCTGTTCGAGATTCTGAATTCATCAAAGGTTCCATACAATCCTTCATCACTGCCATATTGCGACCGGCCAAAATAGTTGGCATTGGTGTTGCCCAGGTCATTAGGCGTAAGGTCGATTGTGCCGGAAACATCAGCTACGCCATCATAATAGAAAACACCGACATCGCTGGCAGCATCTATAGTCACTGCAAAATGGTGCCAGGCGCTGGTACCGGTTGAAGTAGCAGAAGATAATCGTTCTTCACTACCATTGTTATTGATAGTTATTGCAAAACGTTTTATGCCATTGGTGCCCGTGCTGGGAGTAAGGAACATATTGAATTGGGTGTTTTTGCCAAAATCAAATATGCGTTCCCAACTGGTAGTCACCGTTTCAAGATATACCCAACCTTCAAACGTAAAATTATTTACCCCTGTAAACATGCCATTAGGCAATTGCAGGTACTTGATGCTGCCTGAGCTTGATTGAACAAATGGGTTATTATCTAACCGGCGGCCATCGCCTATCTTGCTCCCGGTTAAGTTGGTTGTTCCAGTATTGGTCAGGTTGCTGCCGTTGGTAGTGCCATCACTCACACTGCTGTTAAAATGCCATACACCCATATAGTTGGCGTCCCATACTGCCGGGTTAGAAGGATTGGCCAAGACGCCTGTTTTCCCATAGAACATACATATTAACTTATTAGTATTGGCAACAAGCGTAGGTAACTTTACCCATGCTATATACTCACCCGTGCTCGCTGTATATTTTTCCAATTGCATTGGTAAAACAGTACTGCAATCAGGCAGCGTGAATATAACATCATACCCGTTTGCATTTTGAAGCCGGCCACCGGCGGCAGCTTGTTTCAATGAAGGATCAGTAATGCTGATCAATACAGGAAAATTGCTTAATGATCCCGTTACCTGGGAACCCAGGATAGTGATGGATCTTCCATATGAATAACCAGTTGGTTGTGCAGTCAGCTGGCTATGGAAAAGCACTGCTGGTACGAATAGACAGAAGAATCCCTTCTTCAAAGAGCTATTCTTTACTTTGAATTGTATCATACCTTAACCATTAATGAACTTCTGCCTGTTACGGATTCAGGTGCATCGGGAATCTGGCGAAGTCTTAGTTATAACCGTATTCATAGCAAAAAAATTGCATAGGTGGAAAATAAATGTAATGGGAAACCTTTATTATTTGATATATGTCAACGTCTATATCAGGGTAGTGATTTTATTCTACAATGCATTAAGTAGTAGCAGTATATGGAGGTATATATAATCTTGTATATGTGATATGTATTGTATTATTTACAGTTAATACATTCAAAATTTATGTGGAGGCATTAAAATATTACCGGCTTTAGCGCCTGTAGCTGCAACACATACAGGGCTAAAGCATGGCCGGTAATGAATGTTCAATGAATTGATTAGATGGTAAAGGTTATTGTGCACACCTTCTCAGTGAGCTTCTTGCGGGCTCGCATCGTTGGTTATTTTTTTGTCTTGCAGTAATCCGTTCGATTTCACCCATAAGGTGAGTGAAACCAGGGAGGTGAAAATTAACAGGCTCGATAAATTAACCTCGCCTTTTAAATACAATACTGCGCTTATTACACTTGTAATGACAATACATGTCAATTCCAATAGCAGGTAGAAAAGTTTCATATGGTACCGTTGATTTTATAATGAATGAATACGGAATACGGAATTACTTATCAGTGCATACTGATAACATACCAATACATTGATGAATCCCAGCGATAATTGGAATTGATTAAATAGTCAGGTGACGTAAGGAAATTGGAATTCGACTTAGGGGTAATAAAGGTGCAGGGAATAATAGGTGCTACGTACCATACAAATTTGGCAAGCAAATTTTAATAGTGCAAGCTTTTGAGGTTCTTTCCTTAAATATTTATTTTTCTTATGGGGAAGTTATTTAGGGCCAGGTATTCGGCCCATTGTAAACCACCTGGTAATTGCCGGTCGCTGAACTCCAGGTGAATTACCCTTCTTTTGTTATTGTTAACGGTTCTGTTGGATGCGTGCAGTAATAAGGGCTGCATGATCATAATGCCGCCGCGTGGTACCTTACAAACCACTTCTTTTTCTTTGCTCCAGTCAATGGTCTCAGGCCGGTAGATGCCTTTCCGGTGGGAATCTGGTATTATTTTCAGGGCGCCATTATTTTCATCGGTATCATCGAGGTGTATTCTGATGGTGAAAATATTCTCTAGCAGATCTATGGGTGGTTGTACAGCAAACTGGTCATTCTTTACGGTCCATTGTTCAAAACCGGCACAGGTTTTTTTCTGATCTACGGAAATAGTCAGGTCCTGGTGATAAGCAACAAACCAGTTTGATTGCTCCGGTTTGTCGAAATAGATTGATTTTACCAGGAAATAATCCTTACCAAATAACTGAATTATTATATCACGCAGGCGGCTGTTAAAGACCAACGGGCTAATATCCGGTACTTCTTTTACAAATCGCCTGATGGCAAACAGATCATTTGTTTTTCTAAAGGCCGGGCCGCTGGTATCGATATTATTGATGGTGTCAAGAATGCTCGTGATTTCGGATGCAGTAAACACGTCATTGATAATAGTGTATCCATCTGACTGTAAAGGCATCATATTCTGGTTTTACAGTTGAATAATATTATAAATAGGAACCGGCGGATCAAATGACTGGTTGTCTTCGTTTTGATTATAGATCTTAGTCACGATGTCCATGCCTTTTATCACTTTGCCAAAAGCCGCATAGCCCTGTTTGTCGGGATTGTTCTCACCACCATAATCAAAACCGGGTTGATCGCTTAAGCAAATAAAGAATTCGCTGGTGGCAGTGCCGGGCGCTAACCGGGCTAAGGAAATGGTGCCCTTTTTATGCAGAAGATGCGTTTGTGCGGTGCTCTCGTGCGGAATGCCGGTTAACGTATCATGCACTTTCGGCATCGATTTATACATGCCGCCCTGTATCAGTTCGGCCTTATCGGCATTCGAAGGCTGGTTGTCGTCATTCAGCACGCGGTAAAACGAACTGTTTTTGTAATACCCCTTTTTAATGTAAGAAAGAAACGCCTGTACTGATTTAGGCGCCTGATCGGGATATAATTCCACTTCTATTTCACCCTTGCTGGTCTGTATTTCAATATGCGGGTTTTTATACTTCGGTGAACAGGCTCCCATCAAAAGGTTGAGGGATAAAATGAACAGGTATTGGTTGCGCATCGATGAATTTTAACAATGCAATATATAGTTTATAGACTTATTGTTAAAGAAATAATAACCAGCTGTTAACGATCTCCCAAATGAGCTGTTTTACTAAACCACGAGTAAACCGCAGGAACAGTAAACCTTCTTATAGATGACCACTTTTTATTCACTTTAAAACACCAGGTCATGAAATCTTATTTACGCTTAACCGTCTTATTGATTGCCGTTACTTCATTTGCCAGCTGTACAAAAGTTGGTGTTATAGTCGATATACAACCTACCATTACCGGTTCATGGATACTTACTGATGCCGCACAAAAAGATGCCTACGGTTGGTCTGCTGTGAGCACCGGTGTTGAAAATGGCGTGTTTACTTTCTATAGCAATGGACAGGCTACCTATGTTGAAAATGGGGCTACCCTTAAAGGTACCTGGAGCATGAACACTGCTTCTGGCGGATATTATGATGAATCAGGCGTTTACTATACCAATTCGCACCAGGATATGCAGATACATGTATCAAATTACAAAGGCGATGATGTGATAGACATGTACTTTGATAATGTGGTAATATATCCCAACTCTTTTGTAGCTACCAATTATAACAATCACACCATTGGCCGTTACAAGTTCAGTAGATATTAATCGGGTTCTATTCCGTACTATTTTGAAGGGTTATAAAGAGAAGAGCCATCCCGTTAATACCGGAATGGCTCTTATTATTTTAATGAGGCCTGATTAATTTATAACAGACAGACGTTTAGGTTGAAACTCCTGTTCCCATTTTTCTATTTGTTGTAATAGTTGGTAGCTGGAAAGAATATCCTGCGCAAACGAGGCTTGTCTGTTCGACAGATCGCCGGCTTTGCCTTGTGTCAACAACCAGGCATTGTTTATCATTTGCTCATCTGTGTAGCTGCCATCGCCGAGGGAATGATAATATTGCATTTGTTGTTGCAGGTCTTTCTTCAATGATTTGGCCACTTTGTTAGCCAACGGCAGGTCATCGGCCAGGTAACAGGCTTCCAGGAACTGAAGCGAGAATATATTATGGATGTTGCCCCGGTTGGTTGTCATGTCATAAGGCACATTGGCTTCGTTCACATGCTCGTCGTAGCGATGTAAAATTTTTCTGGCTTCTTCCTTTCTGCCGGCCTGTGCCAGGCTGCGGGCTATTTGGGCATGCGCCAGTTTAATGGTGTTAAGACGGCGGCGGTTCTCTTCATCAAAATAAACGCCCTTTTTGCCTGCATTACCATAACCAAAATATTGCATCACGTTGTTATAAGCCACATCAAGGTTTACTCCACTGGTATTGGTATTTTCAACAGGCACCAGTTGATAAGTAAGACCATTCAGCCGGGTGTATTTATCCAAACCCAGGTCTTGCGCCGTACCAAGATTAGAGAAACAGATAGGCCGTTTCCATTGGTTGGCGGCAACTA
>JAJKIL010000427.1 GCA_021154515.1 Niastella sp.
CAACGCCGTCACCAGAAACTGGTAGAAGAATCTCCTTCACCCTTCATGACACCCGAACTGCGTAAACGCATGGGTGATGCTGCTATCAAAGCTGCTTCTGCCATCGGTTATGAAAGCGTAGGTACCATCGAGTTCCTGGTCGACAAACATCGCAATTTCTACTTCATGGAAATGAATACCCGTATCCAGGTAGAACATTGCGTAACAGAAGAAGTAACCAACTTTGACCTGATCAAAGAACAAATTAAAATAGCAGGTGGCGAGGCCATCAGCGGTTTGAACTATGAGCCGCAGATGCATGCTATCGAATGCCGTATCAATGCCGAAGATCCGTATAACGATTTTCGTCCCAGTCCGGGCAAGATCACTACGCTGCATCAACCCGGCGGACACGGGATCCGCATTGACTCACACGTATATGCCGGCTATGTAATTCCACCGTACTACGATTCTATGATCGCCAAGATCATTGCCGTAGCACGTACCCGCGAAGAAGCCATCAATACCATGAGCCGCGCTTTGAGCGAGTATGTAATTGAAGGCGTAAAAACTACTATTCCGTTCCATCAGCAACTGATGAAGAACGAAGACTTTATAAAAGGTAACTTCAACACCAAGTTCTTAGAGTCATTTAAAATGGTGTAAGTTGAAAAGTTAATCAGTTGACGAGTTAACTTGTCAACTGATTAACTCAATTCTTCACTTCAGTACTATCATTATTTTTTAGACCCTTTTCTCTCCACTTCACCAATTGCTCCCGTTGTTTGGGCGTAAGAATTTCATTCAATTCCTGCTGGTTCATATAATGTTGCAGACGTTCGCGTTGAACAAGCCGTACCAATCTTCGTTTTTGGTCTTGCGTTAAATTCAGATCGCGCAAACGCAACCGGTCCCGGTCGTTGATATTTACCATGCGTTGCTGTGCCGAAGCGGCTGCTCCTGTTATGATCAACACTCCCAACAATAAAATTCTAACCCATTTCATGGCCATACGATTTTAACCTGTACAGGTTAGACCCCGCCAGATAACAGGAGTTTAACCAGGTGTATATTACCTGGTCATTAAATTGGGTGGATAATTCTTTTTTAAAGACGAATGCGCCTGTTGGAACGATTAATAGGTAAATTCATTCGTTACCGCTTCCAGCTTGTCTTCAACCCCGTAAAACGAAGCGATCCTGCGAATAACGTTTTCTACCACCGCATCGGGACAGGAAGCGCCGCTGGTGATTAAAATACGGGCGGGACTGCCGGTTGGCAGGTAATCAGCTGTATGCAATTCTTCTTTTGTGTGAAAATTATAATGCTGGATGTCTTTTGCAGACAGTAGTTTTTCTTCAGAATTAATAAAATAGGTGGGCAGTTCCTGCTCGCACAGCTCTGCCAGGTGCGTAGTGTTGCTGGAATTATAACCGCCTACCACAATGGCAATATCAGCCGGCGTTTGCAACATACCGGTAACCGCGGTTTGGTTGTCATTGGTGGCATAACATAAGGTGTCGCGGGTATCGGCAAAACGGGTTTCAATGTTTTCCGGCGTTAAGCCATAATGGGTTTGAATGGTTTGTTTCAGAAACTCGGCAATGGCTTGCGTATCAGTAGCCAGCTGGGTAGTTTGGTTCACCACCCCAATGCGTTGCAGGTGTTGGGTAACATCAAACCCGGTAGAAAAACGATTGGCAAATTCTGTATAAAAAATCTCCGCCGGTTTTTCGCCGGTAATATATTTCGCCAGGTTTTCCGCTTCCTGCATATCGTTCACAATTACTGAAGGGGCATTGCTGGCGGCATGTGAAAAAGTGGCCCTGGTTTCTTCGTGTTTGGGTTTACCATGAATTACAATGGTGTAACCCTTTTGGGCTATCTGCTCGCTGCGGTTCCATACTTTTTCAACGAAGGGGCAGGTCGTATTATATTTTTCAACCGGAATACCCAGTTTGCTCAATTTCGACTCTATTTCAAGCGTTGTACCAAAAGCAGGAATGATCACCACATCATCGGCAGTTAATTCCTCAAACGGGATCAGCTGATGGCCGTAGTTGTCCTGCAGAAATTGTACGCCCCGGCTTTGCAGATCTCTGTTCACCTGCGGGTTGTGGATCATTTCGCTTAATAAAAATATTCGCTTGCCGGGATTTGATTCTATTGTGCGGAAAGAAATTTCGATGGCATTTTCTACCCCGTAGCAGAACCCGAAGTGGCGGGCCAGGTAAATGTGCAAAGGACCGAGTGTCAACAGGGTAGGAGTAAAATCTTTTTTCATTTTATCCTGCTGTTTGCGACTGTTCTTGATGGCCGTGATCAGCGGGCTACGATAGGTAATAGGAACATTAAAAGTTTTCATGCCAGGGCGAAGGTACAAAAGTTGATTGTTAGAAGGGATGTAAATATTAGCCCGTAATTTTGATTAAACCAACCAGGAATGAGATGATGATGACCCGACGATTTTCACCAATAGCTTGGAGCATTAACAGCAATATTTATGAAGTAAATATTCGCCAGTATACAACCGAAGGCACCTTTAATGCATTTGCCCAACACCTGCCCCGGTTAAAAGATATGGGGGTAGATGTTTTATGGTTCATGCCCATTACCCCAATAAGCAAGGAAAAACGGCAGGGGACATTGGGAAGTTATTATGCCTGTGCCGATTATAAAGCGATCAATCCGGAATTTGGCACCCTGGCCGATTTTAAAAGCCTGGTAAAAAAAGCCCATGAACTGGGACAAAAAGTGATTATTGACTGGGTAGCCAACCATACGGGTTGGGATCACATCTGGACAAAATCAAATCCGGAGTTCTACAAGCAGGATGCAGAAGGTAATTTCTACGATACCAATAACTGGCACGATGTAATTGATTTGAATTATTACGACCATGGGATGCGCACCGCCATGATAGACGCCATGCGTTTTTGGGTAAAGGAATGCGATATAGATGGCTTCCGCTGCGATATGTGCCACCTGGTGCCACTTGATTTCTGGTTCAGGGCCCGTGTGGAGCTGGATGCCATAAAGCCTTTATTCTGGCTGGGCGAAACGCTGGATGTTCCTTATTTACAGGTATTTGATTGTTTTTACGGCTGGCGCTGGATGTCGAATACCCAAAAATATTACCGTCAGGAAATTAACCTGGGCCAGTTAAAAGATGTGTTGAACCACTATCAATACGATCTGCCTGAAGGCACCTTTCCCATGCTGTTCACCAGCAACCATGACGAGAATACCTGGAATGGGACCGAATACGAAAAATATGGCGAGATGGCAACCCCATTAGCTGTATTCAGTTGTACCTGGAATGGTGTTCCGCTTATTTATACCGGCCAGGAATTACCACTGCGCAAAAGATTACCGTTTTTTGATAAGGATGAAGTGAACTGGAATGGCACGCCAGAGCTGCAGACTTTTTATAAAACCTTATTACAATTGCGGAAACAGCATCCGGCCTTGCAGATAGTAGCCAAGCCGGAAATATTGGTTACCAGTGATAATGACCGCGTGTTGGCGTTCACCCGTAAAAATGAAGGTAAAGAATTGGTAGTGATATTGAATTTGAGCGCGCAGGATGTAGACGTTCAATTGTCAAACGCTCCGGTACAGGGCAAGTTCACCAATGTGTTCACCCAGCAACCGGTTACTGTGAATGGCAGTTTTTCCGCCCGGTTGAAAGCGTGGGACTATCTTGTATTGACAAGCTAAAATTATTGATTAAAATAAAAAAGAAGCCCCCACTAACCTTCTCCCATTGAGGGGAGGTTGGTGGGGGCTCTGTATTTATGAGTTGTCAGTGCAAAAGCACTAGTTTGCCGGACTATCTAAATTGATCACGATGGGATAAACGCCTTCGTAACCAGGATAAACACCTTCCAGTTTTATACTGCCAGAAGCACCTTCCAGCGCCTTGCGCAGGTCATCAACGGTATTTACGTCTTTGCCATTGGCTTTAGTGATTACATAACCTTCCTGAATTCTTACTTTACTTAACAAGCCACGCGAACCAATTGATTTCACCATTACACCACCTTTAACGCCTGCTTCTTTCGCATCATCCTTGTTCAGGGTTTCCAACTCAGCGCCTAATTTATCCAGCACAGAAGTTTTAACTACATCAGTGCTACCGGTTTTATTTTTCAGGACAATAGAAGTTGTATACTCCTTGCCACCACGTTGGTAGGTGAGGGTGATCTTGTCACCGGGGCGATAAGTAGCGATCTGGCCAATAAGGTCGGCGCCACTTACAACAGGCATATTATTGACCTTGGTAATAACGTCGCCTTTTTTGATCCCGGCAGCTAATGCAGCACCACCATCACGAACGGTCATTACATACACACCACCATCATCCTTGATACCGTTTTGTTTTTTCTCATCATCGCTGATGTTATCTCTCGGATATTCAATACCCAGATAAGCTCTTTGTACGGTTCCGAATTTAATAAGGTCAGAAACAACCTTTTTTACGATATTAACCGGGATGGTGAAGGAATAACCGGCATAAGCACCTGTAGGAGAAGCTATGGCTGAGTTAATGCCAACCAGCTTGCCGTCAGTGCTGATGAGCGGGCCGCCACTGTTACCGGGGTTAACAGCCGCATCGGTTTGAATGAATGATTCAACCGGTGAGTCGCTCTGGCGTTTGTTTATTTCAAGCGTTCTGCCTTTAGCACTTATGATACCAGCCGTTACGGTTGTTTCCAGTGTCAAAGGATAACCAACTGCGAGTACCCACTGACCAACCTTTACTTCATCAGAATTACCATATAACAGGAAGGGTAAACCTTTTGCTTCGATCTTTATCACAGCCAGGTCACTGCTGGGGTCAGCGGCGATCACTTTGGCTTTGAAAGATTTTTTATTGGTAAGCATCACGGTAATATCATCTGCACCGTCCACTACGTGGTTATTGGTAACAATGTAACCATCTTCACTGATAATGGCGCCGGAGCCGGAAGCCATTTGCGGAATAGAGCGGGTGCCGTTGCCAAAGAAATCATCCAGGTCGGGGAACAGATCGCCAAATGGATTATTCCGGGGCAGGTTATTACTTACTGTACGGGTAGCTTTTGTTTTAATGTGTACTGTAGCAGGAATAGCGGCTTCAGCAGCGGCTGAAAAATCAGCCGGACCTGTTGATCCATTTATTCCGTTAAAGCCGGCATAATTTGCCGGTATTTTTCCAGTATCGCCACTCTTTTGATAAACGTACGTGCCATCATGGCTAAAATGGTTAACACCCCACATGGTCACTCCGGTAGTGGAGGCGCTAATGAGCACAATAGCCAGAATTTGTTTCCACTTCATAATCGTTATAAATTTTATGAGATTTTATAGTTGTTTCAAAATACATGCCTGACAACAACAAATTTAACGTCAGGAATTAATGCAAACCTGTGTTGATAAGTTGGTTTAACAATTAATTTACTAAAGTCTTCGTACTTCGCTTCTCAAATTTACTAAAAGTAAGCTGGAAACGCCAGAAACCTCCCTTCCGCCGATGGAAAGTTAAAAATTATTATAGGTAATTGCTTATGATTACATGTAATTTTTCCAGGCAGATTTGCCAGTTTTTCACAATTCCCGCAAAAATTTCATGACATCAACGCCGTCTGCATAATCGGTAAGCGATGGTTGCTGTGCCTGACCAAAAGCAAGGTGGTTTTTTCCAACGATACACTGTACATCGGCATTCTCAGCAAGCGAAGCTTCTACCTCCGCTGGGTTTTTATAGAACTCATAATTCAGCTGACTGATAGGGGAGAACAGTTCCTTGCTTTCAGTGAGTAAAATACTTTGGTTGCTCATGTAATACTGCTTGTTAAGCAGCAAAACAGCCAGCATATAATCGTAGTTATGCCTGTATTTATGCATGTCGCCGAGATAGTCGTATTTTTTGAAGGCATTTATCAGGGGAAGAAAATCATAATTTTCAGGCACGTATAATTTGGTCACATTACGGCAACCCAGCCCAAAATACTGGTATACATCATCGGCCAGTTTATCCAGCTCGGCAGGCGTTTCTTCCCCGGTTAACAGGGCCACCGAGGTGCGGTTGCGGCGAATAATATGCGGGTATTTGCTGAAGTAATAGCCAAAATACCGGGCAGAATTATTGCTGCCGGTAGCAGTATAAGCATCACAGCCTTTTAGCATTTCGGAAAAAGTCACCAGCTGACGGGTGGTTTCATCCCACTCGTACAGTTGCTGTACCAGGTGTTTAATGAGTACCTCGTCTTTGGAAGAAGGCTTTATGGTTTGCCGGTGACCGGTAATGAATACGCATAAAAAATCGTGAAAACCAACCAGTGGTATATTACCGGCCATAACAATACCTACGTTTTTGGGCGCGGCGTTCTCGGTGGGAAGGTTGTATTGTTGGGTCCAGGCGGCCAATTTATCGTTTTGTAAAAAGGCAAGGGCAATATTTCGGGTAGCCGTTTCAATAAATTCGGGGGTGAACCAGCTGTTCTGCAAACTGGCTTTCAGCTTGGCTGCCTGCCAGTTATCGTTATCCTGTAAAATATATTCACCTAACCGGTTCAATAAAACGAATCGTTGTTGTAAATTCATTACGCCTTATATTTGTCGTGCAAAAATAGTTGTATTCATTTCACGAGCCTGCAAGCAGGCAGGTTTAAAATTCAGCAAGTTATGGCAATAAAAATCACCGAAGAATGTATTAACTGCGGCGCCTGCGAACCCGAGTGCCCAAATAATGCGATATATGAAGGTGGAGTAGAATGGAGAGTGGCAGACGGTACTACAGTAAAAGGATCATTTGTATTATTGGATGGAACTTTAATTGATGCCGATACTGCAAATGCGCCAATTAGTGTAGATACGTATTATATCGTTCCGAATAAATGTACAGAGTGCCAGGGTTTTCATGAAGAGCCCCAGTGTGCAGCAGTTTGCCCCGTTGACTGTTGTGTACCTGATGAAATGTATGTTGAAACAGTGGAACAGTTAATGCAAAAAAAGGAAAAACTGCATGTCTAAAAAGGTGCGGACAGCCAAATAAAATTTTGATTCTGGCTGATAATTTCCCTACCTTTCTGTTAGAATAGTAATGTAGCCTTAGTGCTACTTGTAAGTGGCGGGTGATATTTCCCGCCGTATTGAGGTGAAGGATTAACGACCTTCACCTTTTTTATTGTTAAAAATCCTCCTTTTCCCATTCTTGCCGCTTTTTGCCTGGCTTTCCCTCATAAATACCTGCCTGGGTAGTTTCGGGCTTCCATCCCTTTTTCGTTTATTTGCTAAAAATTTTCCAACCTTACATGAAGCCCAATATTGCCTTTGTTACCGGTGGGTACTCTAATGAAGCCGTTATTTCCTAGAAAAGCGCGCTTACTATTGAAAAGAATGTTGACACAGACAAGTTCAACGTTTATAAAATAGATATCACGCCTGAGAGCTGGTTCTACCAGTCTGACAAAGGCAAAAAAATAGCCGTTGACCGCCAGGACTTCTCCCTGACCATTGATGGTAAAAAAATATCATTTGATGCGGTATTGATCGGGATCCATGGTACCCCGGGCGAAGATGGAAAATTACAGGGCTATTTCGACCTTACCGGATTGCCCTATACCTCCTGTGATTCAGCGACTTCTGCACTTACATTTAATAAAAGATATACGGTAGCCGTAGCGGCTTTTGCTGGCATAGATGTTGCCAAATCTGTACATATTTTTAAACACAGTCCGGTTACCCCGGCCCAGATCCTGAGCCAGCTAAGCCTGCCCGTGTTTGTAAAGCCCAATAATGGGGGTTCAAGCATTGGTATGAGCAAGGTGAATGCGGCTGCCGACCTGGCTGGCGCTTTGGAAAAAGCATTCAAAGAAGACGATCAGGTACTGGTAGAAGAGTTTATCGCCGGCCGTGAATTCACCATCGGGGTGTTTAAATCAACCAAAGGCATTATTACCCTGCCGATCACAGAAGTGAAATCGAAAAAAGATTTCTTTGATTATGAAGCGAAGTACCAAGGCTTAAGTGAAGAAATTACCCCAGCCCAGGTTGATGAAGTGATAGCAGAAAAGGTTCGCAGCACTGCCAAAAAGATCTATGAGCTGTTTAATTGCCGTGGCGTGGTACGGATTGATTTTATCTACAACGAAGCCAGACAGGCTGCGTATATGCTTGAAATAAATACCGTACCCGGGCAAAGCGAAGCCAGCATTGTTCCGCAACAGGTACGTGCCATGGGGTGGACGTTGAAGGAGTTTTATTCAGCACTGATAGAGGATGCGTTGACGAGGAGGAAGAGTTGATAAGTTAACTAGTTGATAAGTTAACTAGTTGACGAGTTAACGAGATAGAAGAAGGTTAGGAGGAAGAAAGTAGGAAGTTGATAGGGTTGATAAGGTTGATACAGTTGATAATGGTGCGACATGCTCGCGAGCCATCTTTGCCTTCTGCCCTCTGCCTTTTGCCTTTTCACAATTGACGAACAATAAACAAACAAATACTACCTTGTTTAAATTCATGACAGGGAAACCCCTTTGGGTACACATACTGACAGCTTTAGGCATTATTGTACTGTTGATAGTTGTGTTCCTGCAATCGCTTCACTGGATTACCAGGCATGATAAAACCCTTACCATTCCTGCCGTAACTGGTAAATCGTATGCAGAAGCCCGGAAAATACTGGAAAGCAAAGGTTTTGAAGTAGAGTTACAGGATTCAATTTATAACGATACCGCAAAGCCTTTATCGGTATTACGCCAGTTTCCCGATGCGGAAGCAGTGGTAAAAGTGAATCGTACGGTGTATCTTACCATCAACAAATCCATAGCACCGCTTATTGAAATGCCCAACCTGGAAGGGTTGAGCTTTCGCAGTGCAGAGATTTCGTTGAGCCAGTATTTGCTGAAACTGGGAGATACAAGTTACCGGATGGATTTTGCCAAGAACTCGGTACTGGAGCAACAATACAATGGCGAGCGCATAAAAGCAGGTACAAAAATCCCGCAGGGAAGTAAGATCACGCTGATACTGGGTAGCGGATTGGGCCATGAAGATTTTAGTGTACCTGATCTGGTTGGGTTAACTTATAACGATGCTAAAGTGTTATTAGAGTCGAATGGGTTGAATGTAGGAACTGTTATCCCCAGCATTGATTCAAGCGCTTTTGTTGGCCGCCAAAGCCCGGAACACAACACGCCCGATGGCCGCATAAACCGTATTCGCCAGGGGCAGTCGGTAGATCTGTGGCTACAGCGAGATAAACCGGTAAAAGCAACTGTTCCGGAAGTACCTCAACAACCTTAACAACAATAAATAATTTAAATAGCTATTATGCAAAACATAACTCCGGAAGAAGTAAAAGAACGTCTTGACAAAGGTGAGCAATTAAACCTGTTAGATGTGCGGGAACCCCATGAACGGGCAGAGTTTAACATTGGTGGCATTCATATTCCCCTGGGACAGGTGATGATGCAGGCAGATGAGTTGGAGAACCTGAAGAACCAGGAAGTGATCGTGTACTGCCGCAGCGGTAACCGCAGCGGACAAGCCGCCATGATACTGGAGACAATGGGTTTTACCAATACCAAGAACCTGAGTGGCGGAATGCTGTCATGGCAGTCGAAGTTTGGTCAATAGGCATTACGCAAGACGCAAGTGAGGTCTGTATCCCTGATTTTTTAAATTTTAATCAATATCACCTGTGTTTAAGTTCATTACCGGAAAACCGCTTTGGGCAAATATCCTGTTGGGTATT
This sequence comes from Niastella sp., assembly GCA_021154515.1. Taxonomy (GTDB): domain Bacteria; phylum Bacteroidota; class Bacteroidia; order Chitinophagales; family Chitinophagaceae; genus Niastella. The sequence continues at coordinate 9,722 of JAJKIL010000427.1, forward strand.
GGCATTTTGCTTGTCTTGTTTTTTATTTTTTTACAGTCGTTATCCTGGATCACCCGGCACGATAAAACGCTGGCCGTTCCATCAGTAACTGGCAAATCGTATGACGAAGCCAAAAAGATCCTGGAAGGGCAGGGGTTTGATGTAGAGATACAGGATACGGTGTATAATGATACTGCTGCATTGTTATCGGTGGTAAAGCAATTCCCAACTGCCGAATCAAAAGTAAAGATGAACCGCACGGTTTATCTGACCATTAACCGCGATGCAGCACCGGATATCGAAATGCCCAAACTGGTAGGGCAAAGTTTCCGCAGTGCACAGATCACGCTGCAACAGCAGAAACTGAAACTGCAAGACACTATTTATAAGAATGATTTTGCCACCGACCAGGTACTGGAGCAGCTTTACAAGGGGCAGCCGATAAAAGAAGGCACCAAAATACCTATGGGTAGTGGTATTACACTGGTGATAAGCCGTGGTACGGGTACCGTAGACCAGGAAGTACCAGATCTGTTTGGAATGACATTAAACGAAGCAAAGGTTATCCTGGAATCGAACGGATTAACGTTGGGTACTATTCAACCTACAGGTGCCGATCCCAATGGATATGTTTACAAGCAGGATCCTACCCGTTTAACCATCAGCGGTAACGTAAATAAGATAAAACAAGGGCAGTTTATTGATCTGTGGGTACAAACAGATAAGCCGGTTCCCGGTGACAGTACGGCGCAAGGACATTAGTCAAAGAAATTATTTAGTCTATATAAAAGAGAACCCCTGATCGGCTCAGCCGGGATCAGGGGTTCTTTTTTATGTTTGATAGATTCTTACAACTTCACATTCAGTCCCACCATGAAATTGGTGCCGGCCATGGGAAAGTAAAAGTTTTCGGTAGTTACTGAACCGCCATACTGATAACTGTAGGTATACCCATTGGGTTCATACTTTTTATTGAAAACATTGTTCACCTGGCCAATGAAGGTGATGTCTTTAAACAGGGATTTATGCAGCGTATAACTGATCCGCGCGTC
>JAJKIL010000428.1 GCA_021154515.1 Niastella sp.
CACCAGGTCAATGACGGGATCTGCTGCCAGGTATGCGGTTAACTGTTTGACACCCTCTTTTTCCCTGACATCAACTATGGCTTCTCTTACCATTGGATAGGTAAGCAATGTATGTTCAATTTCGCCCAGCTCTATCCGGTAGCCCCTGATCTTAACCTGGTGGTCGGACCTGCCGAGGAATTCAAGATTGCCTTCCGATGTCCATCTGGCTACATCGCCAGTCAGATACATTTTCGATCCGGGCCGGAAGGGATTGTCAATAAACCGCTGTGCTGTTAATACCGGCTTATTCCAATATCCTCTTGATAATCCTCTCCCGCCAATATACAGATCACCGGTTACACCGATGGGCACGGGTTGCAGTTCCTTATTCAGGATATAGATCTGCGTATTGGCAATAGGCTTGCCGATACTCACTTTATCCTCGTTATCATCAAACGCATGCACACAGGACCAGATCGTTGTTTCTGTGGGACCATACATATTGAACACGGCCGCCCGGGTAATGGCCCGGATATTACGCATCAGCGATTCGGGAACCGCCTCTCCTCCTATCAGCAGCATTTTCAAAGACCCCAGGAATTTCTTTGAGCCTGGATCTTTTTCCAGCAGATTTATAAAAGAAGGAGTGGACTGCATCATGGTGACCGGCTGGTGCTCCCCCGGGAATATACCGGCATACATCCGTTTCAACTCGCTCAGGTGTTGTAAGCCCTCCATCACCTTATTCTTGTCAATACCGAAATCCACTAAACAGGCTATCTCATCCACACCCGCCTTGGCCAGCTTCATGAGAATCTCTCCACAGCTGCTTTTAGTGCCAATAAGCGAACTGGTTGTATAATAACGTTTGAAGGCGCTTTTCAGGACCCGTGCCCTGTCTTCTTCCGGCAATTCCTCTTCTTTGATCCCTTCTTCCTCAAAAAGCACTTTTGACAATCCCAGGGAACTTTTCAAATATTCCATAAAGGGTTGTTCTACTATCTTCTCCACTTCCTCTATCTGTTCGCCAATATAGGTATGCAGCATAATGGCGACCTTTCCTTTTTCCGGATCGAAACCATGTTTTGCTCTTGATCCGCGGTATAGTTGAATATTTTTTGCAAGGCTATCGATATCCTGGCCCAGAAGATGGGTCAATATATTCGCACCGATCGCTCCGGCGCTGATGAAGGTGTCCGCGCTTCCTCCGGAGGTTATCCATACCGGTAATTCTTTTTGTACGGGTTCGGGGAATATGCGCAGCTCTGTCGTGCTGCCAAAACCATTTACGCGACTGATCTTTTCCCCTCTCCAAAGGTCTTTTACAACCCTGATCTTCTCATACATGATTGTTTGCCGGTCTTTGAAATTATCTTCCGACAATATAAAGTCATTTGGGTTCCACCCAGATGCAAAGGACAGCGCCACCCGGCCATTGGATAAATTGTCGACCACAGACCATTCTTCTGCGATCCTTATTTCGTCATGCAGCGGCAGGACAACGCTGCCGCTTCTTAATTCGATCTTTTCGGTGATCATGGCAAGTGCCGAGCTCAATACGGAAGGATTCGGGAAAAGTCCGCCAAATTCATGAAAATGACGTTCCGGAGTCCATACGGCTTTAAAGCCCTGCTTATCCGCATACTTCACTGAATCCAGCAGCAGATCATATTTATCATCCCCGTCGTTTGAATAACTGGAGAAGAAGAAAAGACTAAAGTCAAGGCTCACCGCGGCCGTATCCACATATCTGTCAAGGCCATTCAATGAAATATCGGATGGGTGTACGATCACTTGTATCCCATTACAGATGGTCCAGAACAATTCCAGGACCGATATATCAAAGGAAGTGCTGGTAACAGCTAAAAGGCAATCTGTTTCACCGGCAGGCAATTTCCGGCTCATACCCTGAAAGAAATTTACTACGGCGCCATGGGTTATCATTACTCCTTTCGGCAGGCCTGTAGATCCGGAAGTATACATTACGTAGCACAGATCGTCGGGTTTATTGATCGCTGGAGCAGTATCGCCAGCCGCATTTAAAATATCTTCCAACAGCAGCCCTTTCCCGTTATAGGCAAAATCGATCGCTCTTCCCTTGTCTGTTATCAGAATGGCGGCCCCGCTATCGGTAAGCATGTGTTCGACCCGTTGTTTCGGATAGGCGGGATCGATCGGCAGATAAGCGCCGCCTGCTTTTAATATTCCCAGCAACCCGGCCATCATCTTACCAGACCGGCTCACCATAATGCCCACCAGGTCTTCCCGTTTGATCCCGGCCTGTTCTCGTAAATAGAAGGCCACCCGGTTCGCGCTTTCATTTAACTCCTGGTAGGTCCAATGCATATCTTCATATACCACGGCAATCTTGTGTGGCGTTCGTTTTACCTGTTCCTCAAAAAGAGAAACGATCGTCGCCCCTTCGCTGTCATCCAATTCAGTAGCGTTAAACTCAACCAATAAACGACGTTTTGCGGCTTCGTCCAGCAATTCAATGTCTTTCAGTAATACATGAGGAGTTGCAGTTACCGTAGTCACTATCTTGCGGAAATACTGTTCAAACCGTTCAATGGTTTCCTTTTTGAACAATTTTGTACAATATTCAAAAGTGAAAAAAAGCCGGTCCTGAATATCGTTAACGGTTAAGGTAAGGTCAAACTTCGAACCCACATTGGGATAGTCGAGGCGCTCCAGGGACAGATCCGGCAACACAAGTTCCGGTCTGGAAAAATTGCCATAGGAGAACAAGACATCGAACAGCGGATTATGACTCGTATCTCTTTCCGGCCGTAAAGCATCGATCAGGTCTTCATATTGATATCCCTGGTTATCGAAACACCTGATAGTATTGGATTTCACATTGGCCAGGAATTCCTGAAACCGTAGTTGTTTATTTGCATGATTTCTTATCGGAATGGTATTGACGAACATACCGATTATCGGCTGCAGGTCTGCCTGGTCACGTCCGGCCACAGGCGTACCGATAACAATATCTTCCTGGTCGCTCAATTTACTCAACAGGATAGCATAAATGGATAAGAGCACCATGAATAAGGTGGATCCCTCCTTTTCTGCCACTAACCCCAATCCACGTACGTCCTGTTCGCCCAATTCAAACGCAAGCGTATTACCCTCGTAACTTTTTATGGAAGGTCTCGGAAAATCGAATGGCAATTGCAGGGTGGGAATTTCTTCGGCGAACTCATTCAGCCAGAATTCCTTTTGCCTGCTAACCGATTGCCGCTGCTCATCACTTTGCTGCCATTGAGCATAGTCTTTGTATTGTAAGGGCAGGGCAGGCAATTCTTCATTGTTGTATAAGGCTATAAAATCCCTGATGAGTACGCCCTCGGAGAATCCGTCAAAGATGATGTGATGCAGGTCAACCATCAGGATATAGTGATCAGCGGAATTGCCGGGATCCGCAGCATTTCCTGAAACCGCAACGAGTCCGGCTCTTATCAGAGGAGGCCGGTCCAATTCAAATGGCCTGACGAAGGCCCGGAACACGGATTCCAGGTTATTTTCGCTGGCGTTATAATATTCCAGTTCAAAATTGTCAGGGTCCGCTATTTTCTGTACCGGATCGTTGTTGAGTAACTCAAAGCAGGTTCGCAGACTTTCGTGCCGGCGTAAAAGCCTGTCAAAAGTGGATTGTATCCTTACCCTGTCCGGCGCTCCTTTAAGACGCAGCAATAAGGTTAAATTATATACCAGGTTATTTTTATCAAATTCACTCAGGAAAAACAGTCTTTTCTGCGCCGAACTCAGCGGGTAAAACTCCTGGTTTGCGGCGATGGGTATCAGCGTATGACCGGACTGTATCACCCTATCTTCATTGGCAATGCCCATTTGGGAAATTTCGATTTTGAGTATCGGCACCAATTCCCTCACGGTCGGATTGGTGAATAGTTCACTGACTGAAAGATCCGTATTGAACTCCTTGTTGATCCTGGAGATGATGACCATCGCTTTCAGCGAATCGCCACCTATCCCAAAGAAATCGTCATCCACGCCGATATCGGCGATCCCAAAAAATAATTTCCACAAGTTCAGTAATCTTTCTTCTGTGCCCGGTCCTTTTGTATCAGATTGCAAAAGATTCTTTTCCGCAGCATTCGATGGCTTACTGTTATCTCCTGCGAAGGAGGCTTTTTCGTCCGATCTCAGCCTAACCCATTTGTCGATCCTCCGGTTTAAATCTCCTACGGAGATAGCTATATTTGGGATATTTGTAAGCGATATGACATGTTCGAATAGGCGGCAAAGTTCTTCCGGAGTGATGCCTCCACTACCCTCTTTCTTCAGATCCAAACCATCCAGGCCGACACTTATCCAGGGATCTTCTTCCGTGCTGTTTTTAAAAGCATTGATCAGATGATCCATAAAGGTGTTGGCAGGAGTATAGACGCCAAAACCCAGCCCGCCGAGAATGACAGATATTGAAGAGGTCGCCAGGCAGAAATCGGGCTTGCGCTTGTCGAATAGATCTTTCAGTATCTGTAAACCGGTAGCCTTAGCCGCAAACTGGTATTCCAGATCGGCTCGTGTCATTATGTTGATGGTCTTTCTGGCTTCAGCACCGGAAATACCTGCGGCATGAATGACCCCATCGATCATACCAAATTTGCTTTCCCCGGTGTTCACCGCTTCCTTTACTGCTGCCGCATCAGCTATGTCACAGGACACATACAATACGTCACCGCCCATTTGTTCTAATTCCCTCATCCGCATTATCCTGAACCCGTTTGCTTCATCCGGCGTCAAAGCGGTTCGCCCAAGCAGGATCAATCTTGTGTTATATTTATTTATCAGGTATTTCGACAGGGTGAATCCCAAATCCCCTAATCCTCCTGTAATGAGATATACTCCCCGGTGTCGGATCTTTACAGGAAGGTCATGAAGGACACTGGCGGAACCGGGTTGTTCAAAAAGCCATTCGAACACCGGCACCCACCGCTTCGAATTCCTTAATGCAACTGACTTACCCTGCTCCCGGTGTCCAATCTCATCCAGTAATTTATGGAGGAAGGCATCTGCATCTATTTCCCGGACAGCGTAATCCCTCTGTGCCTCTTTTGCGGAAATATCGATATGGCTTGTATAAACGCCGGAGTATTCCTGTGGGATCACCTTCAGCAAGCCACTTACCGGTGCCAGGCTGGGCGAAACCGGTTCGTCTCCCAGAACATTATGAAGACCCGCGGTCAGCAGCACGATCTGCTTGCGTGGTAAAGAACCATTGCCATATGCCGATCTTACAATTTGTGCCAACCGGCTGGTAATAAACGCAGGGTCACCCGGTGTCGTTCTTATATAAACAATGTTGTCGTATTTAAATGCCTTTTGGGAGAGGCTGTCAAACAGTTTGTTATAATCATTATCCGAATCAGCATCCAGGATATAGCAATTATCCGGTGCTTCCTGATAGGTTGTACCGTTAACCACAAGGGCAAAGGATGTATTCGTAGAAGTTAGCTTTTCAATGAGCCGCGCACTGAACGGCTGGCCATCTGAAAAGATCAGGAAACCGGAATATGCAGGATCAACAGAGGAATTTTTCCTGATCGCAGCCAGGTTCGGAGTGGTTCGCCACCCGGGAACATACAACCATTTTGAGATATCCGGGTTTCTTTCTATTACCCGGTTATTTTCCATTTCATTAACCCGCGCAGTTTTCTGGATGGTCGCCGGAAATGGTGTCTTTTCAAATGAATAGGTAGGCAGCGGAACACGCTTCCTGTTTTCCTCTTGGTGCCAGGCTATCCAATCCGGTTGTATGTCCAGCATCCACATTTCCCCAATACCTTTTAAAAGCCATTTCATATCGTCAGTATCCTGTTTGGAATGTCTGACCATATTTATCACCGTATGTTCCTTACCGAAGGCGTCACTGGCACGGACAAAAGTGGCCAGGGCATTGCCCGGACCCAATTCAACAAGGAGAGCCGGTCCCTTCTTCAGTATGGTCTCCATGCCTTCTGCAAACCGCACTTCCCGGCGAAGATGTTGTACCCAATAAGCCGGCGTCGAGACCTCTTTATCCAAAGCCCGCTTGCCGGTATAGTTCGAAATAAATGGAATGTTGATCGGGAAAAAAGTAACTGCAGACACCACTTCTTCAAATGAGGAAAGTATTTCATCCATCATGGAAGAATGAAATGCATGGGAAGTATGCAATTCTCTATGCTCCCATCCATGCGCCTTCAATACTTCGGCGAACAGCGCAATCGATCCGGAGGGGCCGGACACCACACAATGTGCGGGACTATTTATCGCTGCCAGGGAAATACCCGAATGCTCATCAAGTAAAGGGATTAATTCCTGTTGACGGGCAGCAATAGCCAGCATTGACCCTTTGGGCATTGACTGCATCAATGCCCCTCGCGTTGTAACCAGTTTCAGGGCATCCTCCAGTGAAAATACACCGCTGAGGCAGGCCGCAACATATTCGCCTATACTATGCCCGATCATTATGTCCGGCCTGATGCCCCAATGGCTCAGCAACTTTGCCAGCGCATACTCCATGATGAAGAGCGCTGGTTGTGTATAGGCGGTACTTTTAAGTTGGTCCGCCCCATCAGGGCCCGGGAAAATAATTGCTTTTAAGTCGATACGCGCGATCCGGTTAACGATCGCGAAACATTCATCCGCAGTGTCCCGAAAATATTTTTGATTATCATATATTCCCCGATACATGTGCGCATACTGTGCGCCCTGTCCGGAGAACATAAAGACAACATCGGGCTGGTGTGCCGGCGCCATCTGCGGAACGGCATCATCAGAACGGGTGGACAATAATCCGATCGCCTCTTCCCGCGTGCTGCAAACAAACGTGTCCCGGTATTTGAATGGTTCTCTTCCTACCTGTAAGGTAAAAGCGATATCTGCCAGCGAAGCTTCTCCCGGCTTCCTGAGATAGTTCAGCAATTTTGCCCTGTTCCCTGAAAGGGCTGCAGGCGTTTTGGCTGACAGTGTAATCAATTGGTAACTGTCATGACTGATACTGTCATTTACAAGGACTTCTTCCAGGATCACGTGTGCATTGGTACCACCGATACCAAATGAACTCACACCTGCTCTTCGTGGATATTGTCCGTTCTTCCAGTAGCTGGGCTGGGTATTTACATAAAATGGACTATTTGCGAAGTCGATGTGAGGATTTGCCTTTTTAAAATGAAGGCTTGGTGGTATCAGCTTGTGTTTTAGTGATAAGACTGCTTTTATCAGTCCTGCAATACCTGCGGCTGCATCCAGATGGCCGATGTTGGACTTAACGGACCCTATTGCACAAAACTGGCGTTTATCAGTATTAAATGCTTTCATTAACCCTGCCACTTCTATCGGATCTCCCAAAAGTGTGGCCGTACCATGTGTTTCGATATAGGAAATACTTTCAGCGGAAATGCCGGCGCTTCGGATAGCGGCATCGATCACCCTGGATTGACCTTCAATGCCGGGTGCTGTAAAACCTACTTTCTGGTTCCCATCATTATTGATGGCTGTACCCTTGATGACTGCATTTATATGGTCCCCGTCACGGATTGCATCTGCATATCTTTTCAGCACAACAACACCTGCGCCATTACCGCCTACAGTTCCTGCTGCATCTTCGTCAAATGCCCTGCACCTGCCGTCGGGAGATAATATCATATCCTTCCGGTATAAATAGCCGTCATTGTCATGCATAGTAACGGAAACACCTCCTGCAGCAGCCATATCACAATTATTCGCCAGCAGATCGTTGCATGCCATGGCAACCGCTACCAGGGAAGTGGAGCAAGCCGTTGTTACATTGATGCTCGGTCCTTTCAGGTTCAATTTATAAGATACCCGGGGACACATAAAATCTTTATCCGCATAGGACATGACCTCCCATTTCTCCAGCCAGCCCTCTTTATCATTGTCATCTATATTAATATTATAACAGGGGTTGGGAGAAGCTCCTCCGTACAGCCCAATGCTGCCGGCATAATTGCCTGGTCTGTATCCGGCATCTTCAAATGCTTCCCATACGCATTCGTGAAAGATCCGCAACTGCGGATCCATATTAGCCGCTTCCGAAGGGATATAATTAAAAAATGCCGCATCGAATGCATCGTATTCTCTCAAATGGGCCTTTGCACGAACTAAGGTAGCAGGGTCTGCTTCCTTTTTATCTACGGTAATTGAATCTATTCCTGCTTTCAGATTTTCCCAGAATTCAGCAATGGTTGCTGCACCGGGGAACCTCCCGGCCATGCCAATGATGGCAATGTCCTGGTCGCGAACCGGCGACAGATCTGTATTCGTTGACACTGGTGCGGTGGACGCGGCCTGCATTACACCTGTATCAAACACGCCGGCATTTTCCTGTTGCGGCACTTTGTCTTGCGGCATTCCGGACTTAATAAAATCAGCCAGTGCAGTAATAGTAGGGTAATCGAACAGGTCAGTAAATTGCATATCCACATCGAAGGACGACTTCACTTTACTATATACACTGATCAGTTTTAAAGAATCCCCGCCGATATCAAAGAAGTTGACGTTGGTACTGATCCTGTCATGGCCCAGTACTTCCAGCCAGATCTGCAGTATGGCTGCCTCCACATCTCCGGCCACGTCCTGGTAGTCTCCGTCAGACGGTATCTGTGGCTCGGGTAGCAATTTCCTGTCTAGTTTTCCATTGGAATTAACGGGTATGCTTTCCAGTCTGACGAAGAAAGCGGGTATCATGTAGGCCGGTAATTTTTTCAACAGGTAGTCTTTTAGTACAGCCCCATTATATTCATTATCGGATAAATAATAGGCAACAATATACTTGTCTCCGTCTTTTTGCCTGACTATGACCCTTACCTGCCGTATCCCTTCGAATTCCGACAATTGCGCTTCGATCTCCTGTAGTTCGATCCGGAAGCCTCTGATCTTCACCTGGTCATCTTTTCGGCCAAGACATTCGATATATCCATTTGACAACAATCTTCCCAGATCCCCGGTCCGGTACATTTTTTCTCCCGGCTTAAAGGGATTGCCGACAAACTTTTCACTGGTCAATCCGGGTTGCCCCCAATAGCCATTACCAACACCGGCCCCGGCAATACAAATTTCGCCCGTCATTTCGGTCGGCGTCAGCCTGCCATCTTCCTGCAGGATGTATATTTCCGTATTGGCGATCGGCCGGCCGATCAATATTTTTTTGTCGTCCGGTTTCATCTCCAGCACGATAGATCCCACTGTAGTCTCCGTGGGACCATATTCGTTATAGATCCGGATGTCCTTATTAATATTCCATACTATGTTCAATTGTTCTTTGGTCAACTGTTCACCACCGCAAATGATCACCCGCACATTCGTGTTGGTGATATTCAACCCCTGCAGCAGGGATAAGTGAGAAGGGGTTAGCTTTATGGTATCGATCTCCGGATTTCCAAAACAATCCTTTAACAAACCGGCTATGTCTTTTCCTCCATCTCCTATAAACAGCTTTCTTCCTTTGATGAGGGGAACAAAGAGACAGGTAACGGTCAGATCGAATGAAATAGAAGTGATCAGACCGCAGTTGCCGTATTCATTCTCTCCGAAATAATATGCATTGGCCCATTGAAGATAATTGGAGAGATTCCGGTGCGTGATTGCGCATCCTTTTGGCGTTCCTGTAGACCCGGATGTATAGATCACATAGGCCACATCATTGGAGGAGGCCTTTCGGGTTAGTAGTGCAGGTGATTGACGAAGGATATCCCCGGTACAATGATCCAGGTCC
>JAJKIL010000429.1 GCA_021154515.1 Niastella sp.
ATACATACATGATCCTGATCTCTGCTTTAGCTGGCTCATCGGGCGTTTCAATGATAGCCGCGTATGTTACTTTCCGTTGTAAGATCCAATTGTGCGGATCGGTTATCTTTTCAATGTCTGCAGGTGTTATATCAATCACCACACCTTGTCCCGCAAAAGAGAACAGCGGTTTCAGCACATAATTCTCCAGGTCGGGTGGCAATTGTTTTATCTCGTTTAAAAAATACGTAGTGGGCACATACGGATGGTGCAGAAACGGCAGCGTGTATTTGCTGATGCGGTAGAACCAGTTGGGATGCGGTACCCATTGTACATTCAGGTTCTGTGTAATATCGCAATACTTCCCTAAAGCCTCTTTTTTGGCCAGCAGTTCATCGAATATAACGCGGTTGTAAATTCGCTTTACGGCAGTTTTTTTACCATCGCGCATATAATACAGGTCCATGCCTTCCTGAATCAGTTCTGTAATACAAACGGGTTGTATGCCGGTATATTCCTGGGTTAAATAAAAGTCGATGCGGGTTTTTTGTTCGTGTGGTTTTATTTCCAGCAGAATGGTATTTTCCACCGGTACATCATCAACGATCACTTCTTTCAATAACTGCAAATAACTTTCACGGGTATGTCCGTTCAGGTACTGGCTGTAATTATCGGGAATGGGAAAATATTCCCTGAACAGATCTGGGTAATATACCTGGAAACCAAACAGGGTAGGGAAGCCCTGCATTTCTATTAAGCGGGGTTCGGGCTGTTTATCTTCATTCCAGCAAATGCCAAAATCAAAACAAAGCATGTCGCACCGATCAGTTTCGTTAGGAACATATTCATGCGGTGGTATGGCCGCGTCGGTCATTTTTTTGAATTGGGGATCGGTGATCACATCGATTATGTGCTCGCAGGCATCGATCATTTTTGCCGCAAATTCTTTATCCACAAATACCGGTGTTTCTGAGAGCCTGAATTCAATGGCGCCGGGATATTTACTGTTCAGGTCTTTTGAGAAGGCTTCGTATTGTTGTTCGGTGAATGACTCATTAAACGCTTTCCGGATCTCAGGAACCATACATTTCTTGGTTTTGAATTGGAAGTTACGAACTTCTCTGTAGTAAGTTTATGTTTGAGATTACAGGTTGCAGGCTACCAGTCTCCGGTCGCCAGTTTACCGGTAACTTGTTTCCCGCGATTCTATTTCTGCCTTCTGCCTTCTGCCGTCTGCCTACTGCCCGAAGTAAGTGCTTCAATTGCCAGATCGAGGAAGTTTGGAAGAATATGCGAGTACGTAAACAGAATTTTATCCGGGTCGTTGAGTTGCTCGATCATGGATTGCCATTTTTCGACCCCATGGTTTTTAATGACCATTTGTTTTTTGTCTTCCCGTTGCAGGTAACGGCTCATCCCCGGTGCGTCGGCTTCGGGGTGAAACTGGGTGCCCACCATATATTTATTGAACCGCAGCCCCATGATGGCGCGCTCCAGCGGTACATGCGGCCGTTCTTTTTCAATGGCAAGAATGGAAGCGCCTAGGCGCTGTAGTTGGTCATGATCAGGTTCTATTACCTGGTAATTGCGACTGTCAACCGCGTAAAAAGGATCGGGCAGGTTGACGAAAACCGGTTCCCTGTTGCCGCCGGGCAACATATGAACGGGAAAAACGCCAAAAGCGGTGGATTTGCGTTTGGTCACCCGGGCTACCTTAAAATAACGAACAGCCAGCTGAAAGGAGTGACAGATAAAGTACACGTGTTTTTTAGGGCCCTGGGTTTGCTGGTTGTATTGCTCCATCTGGTGGATCCAGTCAAAATACAAGGGTTCCCATGTGGCATCGGTAGCCAGGGGCGACCCGGGGCCACCGGAAGAAATGTAGATATCGTGATGTAAATCAGGCAACTCGCATTTAAGCCGCACGTTAAATTCGGCGACTGCCAGGTGGATACCATGCGCCTTACTATACTGCTGTAGAATATCCCTGATGCAGCGCATGCCCTCATTTACCTGGCCCTCATACAGATCAAGAAGGGCCACCCGTATGGTGTTTGGTTTACTCATAGTAAAGCTGCAAACATAACGCATTTTGTGATTGTCATGTTGCAGCTTATACCTTAACAATTTAATGGAAGAATGGTTATTTCACCAGCACCTTCAGCATTTCCTCGGCCACCAGCGAATTGCCTTTATCGTTCAGGTGAACGCCATCGGCAGTAAGAATACCTTTCTCCTTATTCTCAGGGTTGTTGGCCAGGTTATAGGCCAGGAAGGTCTTGCGCAGGTCAACCAGGGGGCAGTTGTTTTTGGCGGCAACGTCGCGAACGATATTCGCATACTTGTTCAGATCGCCATCCTGTTCATTGGAGAAATCGGTTTTTTCGCCAATGGTAGCGGGCGTGCACAGGATCACCTTTATATTTTTTGCCTGCAACTTATTGATGATGGCATTATAAAACTGTTCGAATTTGGGGGCATCGGTACCGGTGCCGCCTTTCTTGTGCCATACGTCATTTACGCCTATCCAGATCACTACTGTAGTAGGATTTTTTGCCAGCACATCGTCTTCCATACGTAAGTAAAGATCGTATACTTTATTACCGCCGATACCGGCGCCAATTAATTCATATTGATCTTTCAGGTCTTTTTGGGCGATCAGGTTGCCCAGCACTGTTATATACCCCGTTGGCGATACGCCGGCCTGTGTAATGGAATCGCCAAAGAAAACGATCTTTTGTTTTTGCTGCATACCGGTAAAGCTTACTAAAGTAATAGCGATGAATGAAGTAACGTACAGAAGCAATCTCATAAATGATATATTTTGAAAAAATAAAAGAATGCGAACTATAACTCCTGAATAAGGCAGCGAATCTAATCACAAAAGTTTGTATTTTTATTAATATCTACTGTTGCTGCCCAAACGCTTCCTTTCTATTTAAAACTAATTGCATGCATGGCAACCCGTCATTAAAAAAGGTATTGAAACCAGTGCACCTGTGGGCGCTGGCGGTTGGTTTGGTTATCTCCGGCGAGTATTTTGGCTGGAACCTGGGCTGGGATGTTGCCGGAACCGGCGGCTTCCTGATTGCCACCATACTGGTCACTATTTTTTACGTAACATTTATTTTCAGCTTTACCGAATTAACTGCAGCTATACCGCATGCCGGCGGGCCCTTTGCCTATGCCTATAAGGCCTTTGGCCCGCTGGGGGGACTGATTGCTGCCTATGCCACGCTGGTAGAATTTTTACTGGCGCCACCGGCAGTAGCCTTTGCACTTGGCAGCTATGTGCATTTTCTGGCGCCAACTCTACCGGTACTGGCGGTAGCCATTGGCAGTTATGTAGTGTTTACCGTTATTAATTTTTTAGGCATCAAGGAATCGGTGGTGTTTTCGCTCATTGTTACCATTCTGGCAGTTTGTGAATTGCTGTTGTTCATGGGAGTGGTAGCGCCCGGTTTTAAATGGGAAAATTTTAAACAGGATTCCATGCCGTTTGGCTGGGGTGGCGTTTTTGCCGCATTGCCATTTGCCATCTGGTTTTACCTGGCCATTGAAGGAGTGGCCATGGTGGCCGAAGAAGTGAAAGATCCGCAACGTACCATACCCCGCGGTTATATTTATGGCATTGTAACGCTGGTGCTACTGGCCTTCGGGGTCATGTTCTTTACAGGCGGGGTTACCGACTGGCACAAACTGGCCCGCATTGATTATCCATTGCCGGAGGCGATCAGCTCGGTATTGGGAAAACAAAACAGCTGGACGAAAGTATTTGCGGGTATCGGTCTGTTTGGCCTGGTGGCCTCGTTTCATGGCGTTATTATCAGTTATTCCAGGCAGTTATATGCCGTGGCCCGCGATGGCTATTTACCAAAAGTATTGGCAAGGGTGAACTCGAAGCATAGAACCCCGAATGTGGCGATGATCACAGGTGGTGTTATTGGGATCATTGCTTTATGCCTGTTCAATACAGGTGATGTTATTACATTGAGCGCCCTGGGTGCTGTGGTAATGTATATCATCAGCATGGTCAGCCTGTTCGTATTGCGCCGTAAACAACCTAACCTGGAACGGCCTTTCAAAGTACCTTTGTATCCCTGGTTTCCGGGCATTGCTTTGGTCCTGGCCATTGTTTGTTTGATAGCTATTGTTTGGTACAATCTGTTTTTAAGTTTTATATTCTTTGGCGCATTAGCTATACTAACGATACTGTTTGTGGTTTTCAGGAGATCACGTTCTTAGGTTCGTAAGTGATTAAGTTATTGAGTTACTGATTGTGTGATGCAATTGTAACCTGAAAACTCAAAAACCTACGAACTTAATAACTTTAACTTATTAATACATGAGTTACCGGTATACGATACAACACCATACTTATACATTCGACACACTAACCGACCTGCTGGCAAAGGCAAGTCCGTTCAGATCGGGCGATGCGTTGGCAGGTGTGGCTGCTGCAGATTATAAAGAACGGGTGGCGGCGCAACTGGCGCTGGCCGATGTTCCGCTGAAGAACTTTTTACAGGAAACAGTTATCCCCTACGAGCAGGATGAAGTTACCCGGCTCATCATAGATTCGCATAATACAGCAGCCTTTGCACCGGTGGCTCATTTTACCACGGGCCAGTTACGCGACTGGTTGTTGAGCGATGCGGCTGATACCGCCACCCTGCAGCAACTGGCGCCGGGATTGACGCCTGAAATGGTAACGGCCGTATCAAAACTGATGCGCAACCAGGACCTCATCAGCGTGGCCCGGAAGTGTGAAGTGGTTACCTCCTTTCGCAATACGCTGGGTTTAAAAGGAAGGTTATCGGTTCGGCTACAACCCAACCATCCTACAGACGATCCCAAAGGAATTGCGGCCAGTATGGTGGATGGGTTATTATATGGCAGCGGTGATGCGGTGATCGGGATAAACCCAGCTACCGATTCGCCCAACCACGTGCTAACGCTGTTGCACATGCTGGATGCCATTATTCAGCGATTTGAGATACCTACCCAGAGTTGTGTGCTGTGTCATGTTACCACCTCTTTACAACTGGTTCAGCAAAAGGCGCCGCTTGACCTCGTGTTCCAATCTATTGGCGGTACAGAAAAGACCAATAAAAGTTTTGGGGTAAACCTGGCTTTGTTGCAGGAAGCGCATGAAGCAGTTTTGTCGTTACAACGAGGTACACTGGGTAACCATGTAATGTATTTTGAAACGGGGCAGGGGAGTTCCTTATCGGCTAATGCGCATGAAGGCGTTGACCAGCAAACCTGTGAAGCAAGGGCCTATGCGGTGGCCAGAAAATTCCCCCCCTTGCTAGTAAATACGGTAGTTGGGTTTATTGGTCCTGAATATTTGTTCGATGGCAAACAGATCATCCGGGCGGCGCTGGAAGATCATTTTTGTGGCAAACTGCTTGGACTGCCGATGGGCGTGGATGTTTGTTATACCAACCATGCCGAAGCCGATCAGGATGATATGGACAACCTGCTTACTTTATTGGGCGTGGCCGGTTGTAATTATATTATGGGTATTCCGGGGGCAGATGATATTATGTTGAATTATCAATCTACCTCTTTTCATGATGCTTTATATGTGCGCAAGGTGCTGGGGTTGCGACCTGCTCCCGAGTTTGAGCAATGGTTGATAAGACAAGGCATCATGAATGAAGCAGAAACTACACTGCCTCTTGCTAATGGACACAGACTTTCGCAATTAAATACAAGTTCGTAAGCTCTTAGGTCCTTGAGTTTATAAGTTAAGGAACAACCTTAAAAAGGAGGCCAATATCAAATAAAAGAACTTATTAACCCAATAACCTAACAACAATGGATGTTCAAAAAGCAATAGCGCAAACTGAT
>JAJKIL010000430.1 GCA_021154515.1 Niastella sp.
GGCCCCCTGGTTGCCAAAGTATAAAAGGCAGTAGGCAGTGGCCGATAGTCAGTGGTGGAAAAGGCAGAGGGCAAAGGGCAAAGGGCAGAGGGCCGCGACGCGGCAAAGCAACCTTTGAAACGGAAGCCATTCTCTTATTGTCTTGTTCCTTTATCAACGCTATCAACCTCGTCAACCCTATCAACCTCCTCCTTTACCCCACCAAACCTTCTTTTCCTCGTTAACTTGTCAACTTGTTAACTCGTCAACTGGTCAACTGGTCAACTGGTCAACTTTCCCCTTCCTAACCTCCTTCTTCCTCGTTAACTTGTCAACTTGTTAACTCATCAACTGATCAACTGGTCAACTCTTCTTACCTTTACCCCGTGTATACACTAAAAAAATCGCTGGGACAGCATTTTCTGACAGATGAGAATGTTTGTAAGAAAATAGTGCAGGCGCTGCAGGAACATCCCTTTCAACGGCTGTTGGAAGTGGGACCGGGTGGGGGTGCTTTGACCAAGTACTTATTGCAACTGTCCGATATTGAGTTTAAATGTGTGGAGCTGGATGAAGAAAAAGTAACCTGGTTATTAAAGACGTATCCAGCCCTGCAATCAAAGATCATTCACCAGGATTTTCTAACCATTGAACAGCCGTATAGTGAGCCCTTTACGCTGGTTGGCAATTTCCCCTACAATATTTCTTCCCAAATATTATTCAGAGTACTGGAATGGAAAGGAAGCGTGCAGGTAGTGATAGGCATGTTTCAGAAAGAAGTGGCCCTACGGGTGGCAGCTCGCGAAGGCAATAAAGTATACGGCATCTTAAGTGTGCTGGTACAGGCTTTCTTTGATGTGGAATATTTATTTGAAGTGTCTGAAAATGCATTCAACCCGCCCCCCAAAGTAAAAAGTGCGGTAATAAGGTTAACGCCCCGGCAAACCATTCCGGAAATGAAGAGTGAAAGATCGTTTTTTGTATTGGTGAAAACCGCCTTTAACCAGCGGCGTAAAACATTACGTAATGCGGTTAAAAGCTTATATACACCCGAAGCGTTACAAGATCCCATATTCGATAAAAGGGCCGAACAATTAACCGTAAATGATTTTGCTCGGCTTACTTTTGCCATGAAATAGACCCAACAACGAGGATAAGAATGAAGAATGTAATAATCACAGCCAAAGTGCACAACTGGCTGATCGAGCACCTGGAGAAAAAAGGATTTACCGTTCAGTTTGTTCCCGCAGTTACCTATGAAGAACTGTTGGATACCATTCATGAAGCAGAAGGTTTAATTGTTACTACCCGCCTTAAGATCGATAAACCCATGCTTGACCGGGCTGGTAAATTAAAATGGATCGGCCGCCTGGGCAGTGGGATGGAGCTGATTGATGTTTCTTATGCGGAAAGCAAGGGTATAAAATGTGTAAGCAGTCCCGAAGGCAACCGCAATGCCGTTGCAGAACATATGCTGGGTATGTTGCTGAGCTTAATGAACAAGATGAACAGCAGCATGCAGGAGATCAGGGAAGGCAAGTGGATCCGCGATGCCAACCGGGGTATAGAGCTTACCGGAAAAACAGTGGGCATTATCGGGTTTGGCAATACCGGAAGCGCTTTTGCAAAGTTGCTTTCCTCATTCGACGTTACGGTTCTGGCCTGCGACAAATATAAGTTCGACTTTGCTAAAAATTTTGTGCGCGAAGCCAATTTTGAACAGATTGCCCGGTATGCCGATGTGGTGGGCATGCACCTGCCGCTCACAGATGAAACTTTTCATTATGCCAACGATGCATTTTTTAATGCCCTGGAACGTAGGCCGTTTTTTTTGAATGCGTCACGCGGTAAGGTTCAGGATACAGGAGCAATTATCAGGGCGCTGCAAAATGGCAAAATTGCTGGCGCCGGTCTGGATGTGCTCGAAAATGAAAAGCTGGAAACCTATACAGATGCCCAAAAAAGCGAACTGGACTGGTTGTTGCAGCAGCCCAATGTGTTGATTACACCCCACACAGCGGGGTACAGTCATGAAGCCTTTCTTAAAATGTCAACCGTGGTGGTTGAGAAATTAGGGATTTAGTTAAAAAATAGAACCGGGTGCCTTAATCATTCTGAAAAAAAGTTTATTTTTGTTTTATACAGTAGTGCAACGCTTCAGCCCTGAGGCGTTGTTCTTTTTTTCTGTTTATAGTAGTAGAGCACCATTTAGACGGTTTAAAATAAGGAGGTTATTATGAGTAATGTTTTATACATAACAAAGGAAACGCTCGAGCAAATGAAAGAGGAGTTAGTGCGTATGCGTACAGTTGATCGTCCGGCTGCGGCCAGGGCAATTGCTGAAGCACGGGAGAAAGGTGACCTGAAAGAAAATGCCGAGTATGATGCTGCGAAAGAATCCCAGGGAATACTGGAAGCCAAAATAAAAAAGCTGGAAAGTGACATTGCCAGTGTTCGTATACTGGATACTGAAAACGTAGATACAAGTAAAGTGTCTATCCTTACCAAAGTGACCATCCTCAATCTTGCTACCAAGAAGAAGATCACCTATACCATTGTTTCTGAAAAAGAGGCTGATCTGAAGCAAGGAAAGATCTCTGTGACCTCTCCCATAGGCCAGGGCCTGCTTGGCAAAGTTGTAGGCGATGTAACAGAAGTTACTGTGCCCGCCGGTGTATTCAAATTCCAGATACAAGAAATTACCGTTTAAGCAAAATCTACCGGGCTATGACTATTTTTTCAAAGATCATTGCCGGTGATATTCCGGCTTACAAGATTGCAGAAAACGATCAGTTTTTCGCCTTCCTTGATATATTTCCATTGGTAGAAGGGCATGTGTTGATAGTGCCCAAGCTGGAAGTAGATAAGTTTTTTGATGTGCCCGACGATTACCTGAGCTGCATCATGATATTTGCGAAACCCATAGCAAAGGCTATTGAAAGATCGTTTCCCTGTAACCGGGTAGGGCTGGCAGTAGTTGGTCTTGAGGTGCCGCATGCCCATTTGCACCTGGTGCCTATAAATGGAATAGATGACCTCAACTTTACCAGGGGGAAACTTAAACTTACACCTGAGCAGTTAAAAGCAGCACAAGAGAAGATACTGGCTAATTTGTAGGCAGAAGGCAGAAGGCAGAAGGCAGAAGGCAGAGAAAATCCCAGCCGTGCAAGATAGTTATTAATTGAAAAATTCGCGAGCCATTGCCGATTCACGATTGCCGATTCACAAATTCACCTACTTCAGTTGTATTCTACCAGGGTTTTTAGCTATAAAGTCCTCCCATCCTTTCAATTTCTTACCAGCAGTTTTAAGCAGTGAATTATCCTGGAAGTGATGGCAAACCGCCACAGCCAGGGCATCGGAAGCATCCAGGTATTTTATGTCGGTATTATGTTGAATGTTTAAAATGCGTTGCAGCATTTGCCATACCTGTTCTTTTCCCGCATTACCATTACCGGTAATGGATTGCTTTACTTTTTTGGGCGAATATTCAACCACTTCCAGCCCGGAATTCATAGCGGCAGCAATGGCTACGCCCTGGGCCCGGCCTAATTTCAGCATACTTTGTACATTCTTCCCAAAAAACGGCGCCTCAATGGCAAAACTTGCAGGCTTATACTGTTTAATAAGCTCGCTTACCTTTTGATGAATAAGCTGCAAGCGCTCATAATGGTCTTTATGGGCGTTTAACTTCAAAGTACTCATCTCCAGCAGCTTTATTTTTTGCTGGGAGATAACAATAAGGCTATACCCCATGAACAAGGTGCCGGGGTCTATGCCAAGAATTATTTTAGAAGGTGTTTGCAAGGAGCCTTGGGATTGGATTACTTTGTGAACTTATTTGGTGACGTTGAACAAAAATATCAAAATTCTTCTCAACTATGTGGTAGGACCGCTGGTGTTTTGCGTGCTTTGCTGGTCAATTTATCAGCAATTAATGAAGCAGCAAAACTGGCAGGGCTCATTACAGCAGGCCTGGCGGGCAATTACCGGCCCTGAAGCATGGAAACTGTGGTTAACGGTGATACTTATATTTGCTAATTATGGCCTGGAAGCCCGTAAATGGCAGGTGGTTGTAAAGCAGGTACAGCCCACATCGTTTGTACAGGCATGCAAAGCCGTGTTTACAGGAACAACTTTAGCATTTTTTACACCCAACCGCATAGGGGAATACATGGGACGCATATTATATCTGGGTGAAGGCAAACGAATGCAGGCAATTTCTCTTACTATTGTATGCAGTATGGCGCAATTGCTGGTTACCTGGGTTGCAGGAATTGGCGGAATTTTATATTTGATGGCCTATGCTAATACAGAATTGCTTCATACGTTTGCAGGGCCCTGGATGAAGATGGTGTTATGTTTTACAGTCGGGGCTGCAATAGTTTTAACATTATTTTATTTTCGTTTAGCAGGCCTGGTAAGATGGATGGAAAAGATCCGCTGGTTACAAAAACCGGTTGCATACATCAGAGTTTTAGAAAGTCTTAACGCAACTATTTTAATTCAGGTTTTGTCTTTATCTGTACTTAGATACAGCGTTTTCTTAGGGCAGTATTACCTGCTGTTTGATGTGTTTGATGTGCATATAACTGCTACGCAGGTTGCAGGCGCTGTAAGTGTAATGTTCCTGGTTTTTTCAATAATACCGTCTATAGCTGTTATTACCGATCTGGGGATGCGATGGAAAGTCGGCATTGAAGTGGTACAACTTTTTGATAGTAATATTTCAGGAATTCTGGCAACCTCTCTGGCAGTATGGATCATAAACCTGGTGGTACCGGCATTGATAGGGAGTTTGCTGATTTTAGGCATGAAACTGTTTAATAATAGAAAATAGTACACCGGCCCGGACGTCAACCTTATTAATTGGATTTAATTGAATAGCGTTACATGAAAGCAAACCGACCACTCGTATTCCTGCTGCTTATAATTGTTAGTTTTCCGCTGAGAGCCGGGGATGGCTTTTGCGACATCCGTAATTCCGCTTTTTCAACTGGCGAGCAGATCACTTTAAAGGTATTTTATACAGTAGTAGGCGCCTATTTCGGAGCAGGGGAGGCAAACTTCAACACCACGTTGGAAAAGGTAAATGGCAAACCGGTTTATCACATCGTGGGCGATGGCAAAAGCTACAGCTTTTATGATAATTTCTTTAAGGTGCGGGATAAATATGAAACCTTTATAGATACAGCCACCATGCAGCCGTACAGGTTTATTCGTAATGTGTACGAAGGTGGCTATAAGAAGTATGAGAATGTAACCTTTAATAAAGCCACCAACTCCGCTGTAACCAACCAGGGTGTGTATAAAGTGCCTGAATGTGTA
>JAJKIL010000431.1 GCA_021154515.1 Niastella sp.
CCCAAACCTTTTGCCGAGATCCCCGACGAAGACTGGTACCAGCTTTTTGAGGTGAACGTGATGAGCGGCGTACGGCTGTCACGGCATGTATTTCCAAAATTGTTACAACAGAACTGGGGCCGCATCATTTTTATTTCCAGCGAATCTGCCGTTTTCATTCCCGATGAAATGATCCACTATGGCATGACGAAAACCGCCCAGTTGGCTATTGCCCGCGGACTCGCCGAGCTGACAAAGGGTACCAACGTAACGGTGAACAGCGTTTTACCCGGACCCACTAAATCGAGAGGTGTTGGTGATTTTGTAAATAATCTGGCTACACAGGAAAAAGTAAGCTTTGACGAAATGCAATCTAAATTCTTCCATGACTTCAGGCCTACCTCCCTGTTACAACGGTTTGCAACAACTGAAGAAGTAGCAAACATGGTGGCTTACGTAGCCAGTCCGCTGTCTTCCGCTACCAATGGCGCAGCGCTTCGGGTAGAAGGCGGTTTGATAAAATCTATTTTATAAATAAAAGCAGGCAGCAAATTACTTGCTGCCTGCTTGCTTATAATCATTTTCGCTTTCCCGTTTCAATGCCGATAAACTCAAAGTACTGGCCTTTCAATTGATAGAGAATGTTCTTCTTTGTTACCTGGTCTTTGTCGTCAACAACAGGAATATAAATGATGTTCAGTTTGTCGTCATAGGTAATTAGCTCCAGCGGTCGCTCAGGCCTGTCAACAACACTAAAAAAGTCAAACGCCACATTAATAGTATTCAACTTTTTTGTTTTGGTCTTGAACAACCTGACTGTATCCATTAATTTATTGCCTTCGATACTATAGCAGGTAATAGACTGCTGTGCATTCTTCGTTGAAAAGATACCGTTCGTTACAGCTAAATAATAATTCTTCTTAATATTTATGGTAAATATTTTAGAGCAAAAATAAGCGGGACTACCATCTTCAAACTGTAGAACCTTTGTAAATACTTTACCATTTGCTCTCCATTGGTGCATTACTTTAAAAAAGTGCATGGTACCGCCAGTCCAGGAATCCCAGCTGTAGATCCTGACATTCCCGTCATCAGAAGTTTTCACAAAACAAAAGATGCTGTCAATAAGCTTTTTAAAAGGGTAATTCAACGTACCCGGATTATTTTTAATGAAGCTCGTAAATTCATTCTCGAACTTTTCAGCATACAAATTCGTGCTGTCCTCATTTTCCCGAGCAAATGATTGCAGTTTCGAGTAAAGCTTTACAAACTTATCTTCCTGAGCGGAAAAATTTACAGTTTGTGCAAAAGGCTTTTCAATAGTCAAGATCATTACTACAAAAGACAAATAGATCAATCTATGAATTCGCATCATTATAGGTTCTTAGCTTTATTAAAAAATGGGGAAAATTTCAGTTTCTTCGGGTCCAAAATATGTTTCTCCCAATGCATCGCCTACTGATAACCCCAGCAGGGATGTTTGGGCCAGACCCAATTTATTTATAGTTGTCATGTGTACGTTATTTTGTCAAATGTATCAAAATCGTACAAGATCAGTCCGGTTTTGTACGGTTGTTCAGGATAGATAATTTGTAGGGCACTGGCTGCTAACTCCTTGAGAAAATGGCATAGTGTTTAGGGCTATTCTGCAAACCAGCTATAAAATGCTTAAGAATCATCTGAAGGTTGCTTTCCGAAGTATCTGGAACAATAAATTCTATTCGGCGATCTCCATTTCTGGATTGGCAATTGGTATTACGGCAGGTATTCTCATCCTGCTTTGGTGCCAGGATGAAAAAAGTTATAACACACACATCAGAAACTCAGAAAACATATACCGGGCGGTTCCCGGCTTTCTTTCCAATGGAGATAAAAAATATTTCCCAACTACTCCTCCTGCACTTGGCCATGTTTCCAAACAGGTACCGGGCATAGACAAATCGGGTCGTTTTTTTAAGAGCTGGGAGCAGATGGTGTTCGCTTATAACGGAAAAAACTTTATTGAAAAAAGCGCTGCCTACATCGATGCCGACCTGTTTACGATCCTTGATCTTCCTTTTATTGAAGGGAACCGGGAAAAGCCTTTCCAGGACAAGCATTCTATGGTAGTGACCGAAGCTTTTGCGAAAAAGTTTTTTGGCAATGATAACCCTTTGGGAAAAGTGATAACACGAGAAGACATACAACAAAGCTATACAGTTACCGGGGTGGTGAAAACCTTGCCAAATTCCCAGTTGAACTTTAATTATTTTCTTCCCCTGAACAGTATTGATGGCTTAGACCAGGACTGGAACAACTATGATTTGGAAATGTATGTACAGTTGCATCCCGGAACGTCAATTACGTCTGCGGCCGCCAAATTAACCCAGCTTCAAAAAGCGAGCGTTTCAGATAACATTACTAAAACATTGCATTACCGGCTGCAGCCATTGGCAGAAATACACCTGTACAATCCCGATGGCACTGAAGGGTTGATCACCATGGTAAGGATCTTTACCTGGGTAGCAATTGTCATACTTCTGATCGCATCCATCAACTATATAAATCTTACAACTGCCAAAGCAGCGCAACGGGCAAAGGAAATTGGCGTGCGCAAGATCATCGGCGCAGCGAAGCTGCAACTCTTTTTCCAGTTTATCAGCGAAACCCTTCTTGTGTTCTTATTAGCAATGGGTTTATCGCTCTTGCTGGTAAAATTGCTGTTCCCATTGTATAATTCAATTACCGGTAAAGCCCTTTCATTTAATTTATTTGATGCGGCCATATTAAAAGTATTGGCGATCACAATGACAGTAACGTTGATCGTGTCTGCCATTTACCCTGCCATCCTGCTTTCCTCCTTCAAGCCTTTGCAAGCCATTAAAGGAAAATTCTCCATTGGCAGGGGTAATCATTTCATGCGAAAGGGACTGGTGGTAAGCCAGTTTTGTTTTTCGGTTATATTTATCATTTGTACTATTGTTATTGGGAGGCAACTGACGTATATCCAGACAAAGAACCTGGGGATGGACAAAGAAAATGTGTTTCGCTTCGACCTTAAAAATATGCGGGGAAAGTATGAAGCCGTCAAAAACGAACTATTGCGCGAGCCATCGATAACTGGTATTACAGCGGCCGGACAGGATCCATTGCAGGTTGCCTCTAACACCACCAAGAATGACTGGGCGGGTAAAGACCCCAATAAAACTTTGCTGATAGCCACACTGCCTGTTGAAAGAGATTTTCTATCAGTGATGCATATTCAGGTAAAGGAAGGGAAAGGGTTCACAGGCACCGCAGCCGACTCCGGGTATTTTCTTTTAAATGAAACCGCCATCCGGGAAATGGGAATGACAGACCCGATAGGCAAGTCATTTACCTTGTATGGCGTCCATGGCGCCATACAAGGTGTTGTTCAGGATTTTCATTTTAAAGATATGCATCAGAAAATAGGCCCTTGCGTCCTATTCTGGAAACCTGACTGGATAGGTCAATTATACGTGAAAGCAGCTCCGGGACATACACCGGAAGCCATTGCAGCGGTGACGAAGCTCTGGAAAGCCTATAATCCCGGATCTCCGTTTGAATATAGTTTTCTGGATGATGCCTTCAACAAAATGTACATTACAGACCAGCAGATAAGTTTACTGTTCAAGGTGTTTGCCTTTATTGCGATCTTTATTTCCTGCCTGGGGCTTTTCGGCCTGATGACCTATACCGCTCAATTAAAAACCCGGGAGATCGGCATCAGAAAAGTGTTGGGCGCCAGCGTTACTGCTGTAACGGGTTTATTGGCAAAAGAGTTTATCACCCTGGTGTTGCTGGCTATTATAATCGCATCCCCCATTGGCTGGTATTTTATGGATCATTGGTTGCAGGATTTCGCCTATCGCAGCCCCCTCTCCTGGTGGATATTCCCGCTGGCGGGCTTTGCGGCGCTTTTAATTGCCGCATGTACAATTAGTGTACAGGCAATCAGGGCAGCATTGGCTAATCCCGTTAAAAGCCTTAGAACTGAGTAAATCCGTAAAAAGAATACAACTTCCGGGAATTAGTATTATTCGCCTGGGGGCCTTTAGTAAGACCTTTACATCATCAATTAAATCTTACTAAAATGAACAAGACAATCTTTATTACAGGCGCCAGCAGTGGAATTGGAAAAGAAACCGCGAAACTGTTTCAATCAAAAGGCTGGAACGTGATCGCTACCATGCGGAAACCTGAAATTGAGACCGAACTGACAACCTTACCCAATGTACAGGTAACCGCACTCGATGTATTGAATGCCAATTCGATCGACAAAGCAGTGAATGAAGGCATCCAAAAATTCGGTAAAATTGATGTGTTGCTGAACAATGCCGGTTATGGCGCCTATGGTCCGTTAGAATCTTTTTCCAAAGAAAAGATCGTTCGCCAGTTTAATACCAATGTGATCGGCTTATTAGATGTTACCAGAGCACTCCTCCCCCATTTTAGACAAAACAAAAGCGGTGTTATCATTAACATTTCATCCATCGGCGGCAAAATAACCTTTCCGTTAGGCGCTCTATATCATGGCACCAAGTTCGCTGTTGAAGGAATATCCGAATCTTTGAGCTACGAAGTAGAACAATTTGGAGGGCGGGTAAAGATCGTTGAACCGGGCGCTATTGCCACCGATTTTGGCGGTCGCTCACTGGATTTCAGTAATGATGAAACTATCACCGAATACCAACCGCTGGTGGCAAAAATGTTGTCAACTATACCAGCCATGTATCAAAATGCTTCACCAGGAAATGTGGTGGCACAGGTAATTTACGAAGCCGCTACTGATGGCACCCATCAATTAAGGTATACCGCAGGAGAAGACGCTAAAGCAATTATTGCGAACCGCCAGCAACAGAACGATGCAGGTTTTATTGGTAGCATGAAGACCCAATTCGGACTTTAACTGATAAAAAAGTTACTTACTTTTATAATTATGAGTGTATTTGTTCACCTGCATACGATCACAGACCTGCTCAAATTTTTTAATTTGACTAAAATTCATCACCCCCTCGTGGCGGTGGTGGATTTTAGCCAGGTAAGCGAACATGTAAGCGAGGAGATAACCGTAGCGGCCGATTTCTACTCGGTGATGTTTAAAAACTATCACAGCAATTCGGTAATGTACGGCCGTAAAATTGTCGATTTTCAGGACGGTAGCCTTATTTGCCTGGCCCCCAACCAGGTAATTGAAATGGACAGAGATACAGAAGCCTCAGCAAACATGTCGGGCTTGGGATTATTTTTCCATCCGGATCTGATCAGGACCACTTCCCTGAATGACAAAATGAAAGACTATAGTTTTTTTTCATACGAAATATCCGAAGCGCTTCATTTGTCGGAAAAGGAAAAGCAGATCTTATACGATTGTGTACTAAAAATTCAGTCTGAATTACAGGAAAACATAGACGTACACAGTCAAACCATCATCGTTTCCACGATTGAACTGCTGCTGAATTATTGCACCCGGTTTTATGGCAGGCAATTCATAACCCGGAAAAGCTCTAATAACGCGGTGGTGGTTCAAATTGAAAAATTGCTGAAGGAATATTTCAGGAGAAGCGATATAACAGAAACCGGTTTACCTACCGTAAAATATTTGGCAGAGCAGGTGCATTTATCCCCCAGTTACTTAAGTGACCTGCTGAAAAAAGAAACCGGCAAAAACACCCAGGACCATATTCATTTTTATTTAATAGAAGAAGCCAAGAACATTCTATTAAGCACGAATAAATCTGTTGGCGAAATAGCCTACTCATTGGGTTTTGAATACCCGCAATATTTTAATAAGCTCTTTAAGCAAAAAAC
>JAJKIL010000432.1 GCA_021154515.1 Niastella sp.
CTGCGGTATTCACCAGGGCATTCAGAATGGGCCAGTCTGCTACGGCATCACTGCCATCGAGCATCGATTCTGTTTCGCGGTTGGGCGAAGCTACAGAACCGGTATCCAGGTGATCGCGGCCAATTACAATGGGGGCCTTCACTTTTCCGGTCCTTACCAGTTCATTGAACGCCAGCCCTGCTTTTTCTCTTTCTCCCTGTCCCAGCCAGCAAATACGTGCCGGTAATCCCTGGAAGGCGATCTTTTCTTTGGCCAGTTTCAGCCAGCGTTGCAATGATTTATTTTCCGGGAACAAATTGCCTATTACTTCGTCGGTGACGGAAATGTCGTTTGGATCGCCGCTCAATGCCGCCCAGCGGAAGGGGCCTTTGCCTTCGCAAAACAGTGGACGGATATAAGCCGGAACAAAACCGGGAAAATCAAATGCATTGGTCAATCCTTTCTCCTGCGCCCGGGCGCGAATGTTATTGCCATAGTCGAATGTGATGGCGCCTTTTTGTTGCAGGGTCAGCATCAACTGCACATGCCGGTACATGCTGTTGTAGGCATAACTAATATATTGCTCAGGATTTTGCTCTCGTAGGATCTTTGCCTGCTCATAGGAAATTTCATGGGGCCAGTACCCTATTAACGGATCGTGGGCAGATGTTTGATCTGTAAGTGTATCGGGCACAATATTTCTTTCAGCCAGGCGTTCTAATAACTCAACTGCATTGCATAACACCCCAATAGAAAGTATTTCTCCTTTTTCTTTTGCCAGCAGTGCGCGATCGATGGCCGCATCAATATTTGTCATTTTTACATCGAGGTACTTTGTATCGATGCGTTTGTCAATCCGCCATTCTTCCACTTCTGCAATTAATGCTACCCCTTCATTCATGGTAATGGCCAAGGGTTGAGCGCCACCCATGCCACCCAGTCCGGCTGTTACATTCAACGTTCCTTTTAAGGAGCCGCCGAAATGTTTATCGGCTGCTGCGGAATAGGTTTCATACGTTCCCTGTACAATGCCCTGGCTGCCGATGTAGATCCAGGAACCGGCGGTCATTTGCCCGTACATCATCAACCCTTTTCTTTCCAGTTCATCAAAATGCTGCCAGGTGGCCCATTTAGGCACCAGTTGCGAGTTGGAGATCAACACGCGGGGGGCGTTGGCATGTGTTTGCAAAATGCCCACCGGTTTACCACTTTGGATCAGCAGGGTCTCATTGTCATTCAGGTCTTTTAATGATTGAATGATAAGGTCGAGCGCTTCAAAATTGCGGGCTGCTTTACCGCGACCGCCATAAACGATCAGGTCGTCGGGGCGTTCGGCCACTGCGGGGTCTAGGTTATTTAATAACATGCGCAAAGCTGCTTCCTGGATCCAGCCTTTGCAGGTGAGTTGTGAACCCGTTGGGGTTTTGTATTTTATGGGATCGTAAGTTTTTGTTGCAGGTGTCATTGTTTTAAACAGTTTTTGTTACCCATGTAGTTTTTGTGTGGCGTTACAGGCTGAACGCCTCAAATCCTGTATTTAAATGTACCTTTTTCTTTTCGGCGAAAGCATTACAATGTTCCACAAACGAAAAGTTGCTGATGAGTTGTTTTATTTGATCGATGTCCTCGGCAAAAATGCGGTCCTCTTCGGCAAAGCCTACAAACTGCCGTACATAATCATGGGCCGATTCAAGGATCTCGCTGCTTTTTAATGGCCGTCTGAATTCAATGGCCTGACAGGCGCTTAATAACTCAATAGCTAAAATGAACTCGAGGTTATCCAGCACCTGGTTCAGCTTGCGGCCGCTGATGCTGCCCATGCTCACATGGTCTTCCTGACCAAGCGAGGTAGGAATGCTGTCGGCACTGGCAGGAAAGCACAGGGTCTTATTTTCAGTTACCAATGCAGCCGTAGTGTATTGCGGGATCATGAACCCACTGTTTAACCCCACATTTTTCATCAGCAACATAGGGAGGCCCCATTTGCCTTCCAGTAACAGGTAACACCGGCGGTCGGAGATATTGCCTGCTTCTGCAGCAGCCACACAGGCATAATCGAGTGGTAATGCCAGTGGCTGGCCATGAAAATTGCCGCCGCTGATGGTATCATCGGCGCTTAAGATAATAGGGTTATCTGTTACCGAGTTCAATTCAATTTCGGTGAGTTGTTTCAGATGCAACCAGGCTGTGCGGCTGGCGCCATGTACCTGCGGCATACAACGCAAACTGTAGGGGTCCTGCACACGGCCGCAATCAACATGGCTTTGCATAATGTCGCTTTGGTGCAATAACAACCGCAGCCGTTGGGCCACCAGGGTATTACCGGCGAATGGACGTAATTGATGAAGGCGTTCATCAAAAGGCGCCTTGGTGCCGGTCAATGCTTCCAGGCTCATTGCACCAATAATGTCTGCCGCTTCCAGACAGTAATGCATGCGTTGCACTGCTTTTACTGCAAACGATAAAATGAACTGGGTGCCGTTTATCAGGGCCAGTCCTTCCTTGGGGCCCAGTTGTATGGGGGCCAGCCCAAACTGTTTTAATATGTCTTGCGACTTGTGTCTTGCACCTTTGTAAAACACCTCCCCTAACCCGATCAGGGGTAAAAACAAATGGGCCAGTGGCGCCAGATCGCCCGAAGCGCCCACGCTGCCTTTTTCCGGCACTACGGGAATTACATCCTGTTCAATATGCCAGATGATGCGTTGCAGCGTAACTAACTGCGCACCTGAGTAACCACGCGCCAACGCGTGTACTTTGGTAATAAGCATGAGTTTGGCAACTTCCACCGGAATGGGTGCCCCCACGCCCACGCTGTGGCTTTGTAAGATCTTATGTTGTAAAATGCGGGTATCCTCTTCCGAAACGGGTTTATTGGCCAGCACGCCAAAACCGGTATTAATACCATACACGGTTCTGTTGGTCTTCACAATTTCCTGTACGTGTTGCTGGCTTTTTTGAATATTGGCAATGGCTGTTTTATTCAGCACGCCGTTGGTTTTACCACCCGCGATCGCCAATGCACTGCCAATTGTTAACTGATCGATACCGTAAAAAAACTCCTGTTGCATAAAAGTTACTTATGGTGCAAAAAGGTTTGCACCCGGTTAAAAACTGATTCGTTTTGCAGACCCTGTTCTATTTCACTAATAGCGGTCAGGATGGTTTTGCTGTGTTTACCTTCCTGCACCAATGCCTCCATCGCCTGTTGCAGCGCATCCCATACCGGCTGCACCTGTTGTTGTAATTTTTTTCCTTTGGTTGTGAAGGCCACTACTTTTTTGCGCCCATCATCGTAGGCAGTTGTGGTTTTAATAAAGCCTTTTTGTTGCAGGCTGCTTACCAACTGGCTTACGGCCGAATGGGAAATACCCAGCTCATCGGAAATATCCCTGATCGACACCGTTTCCTGCCTTGACAAAATATAAAAGACCGGAAACCACGCGGCGTCAAAAGAGAGATCGTGCGAAGCATAGATCTTGTTCACGTCGGCCAGAAATGCTTCACTCAGCCTGCGCAGCCTGCTGCCAAAGACCAGAAATCCCAATGATTCGTAAAAGCTCATAAATTGTATAAGTACTTATACAAATGTACAAATAGTGATAATAATTCAAAATATAAATATTAAGGCACAAGCAACAAGGTTCAAGGTACAAGTCATTAAATTCAGGGTTCCGATAAAATTCAGCAGTCTGAACTTTGAACCTTGTGCCTTGATTCCTGAGCCTTGTACCTTGCTTTTAAGCTCGAACCTGTTTGCAAATAGTATTTAGCAAGCTTTAATGTCTTTTAAATTATCAGAAACAATATCTTTAAAGCGAAATCCAACTTCGTCTGCTAAAGCCTTGCTGCCGTCGCCAAGGCTATGGCAGCCAAAGGGCGAAGGCGGATAGTTCCTGAATAAAAATTAACCTGCAAATATGAAAGCTGCGTTACGTGTTCAATTGTCTGTAATGATGTTCCTGGAGTTTTTTATCTGGGGTTCGTGGTATACAACGATTGGTGTTTATATGACTAATCATAATATGGGCAACCTTACCCACTGGCCATATACCGTAAATCCGATTGCCGCTATTGTTGCCCCCTTCTTTGTGGGCCTTATTGCCGACCGTTTTTTTGCCACTCAAAAAGTATTAGGCACCTTACATATATTAGGCGCGGTATTTATGTTCCTTACGCCTTCCGCTACCGGTAGCCCGGTTTTATTCATCGTTCTGTTGTTGTTGTATAATTTATGTTACATGCCAACCATGAGCCTGGCCAACACCGTTTGTTTTCATAAAATGAGCGATCAGGAGAAAGAGTTTCCGCTGATCCGCGTGTTTGGCACCCTTGGCTGGATCATCGCCGGCCTTATCATCAGTTTTGTACTGAGCCGTTTTGTAGCGGGTAAGGCTGAAGAAACTGCTATGCCCTTGTACATGACCGCCACAGCCAGTCTTTTATTAGGGATCTACAGTTTCTTTCTGCCCAATACGCCTCCACCCGCTGCCGGAAGAAAAGTATCGGCCAGCAGCATTATTGGTGTAGATGCGTTGAAACAACTGCTCAGCCCATCGTTTTTTATCTTCCTGCTTAGCTCATTCCTGATCTGTATTCCGCTGGCTGCTTATTATAATTTCACCCAGATCTTCCTGGAGGGGATACAGTTTAAAAATATTGCGGCAACACAAACCATCGGTCAGGTTTCTGAAACCCTGTTCATGGTGCTGATGCCTTTCTTCTTTTTACGACTGGGTGTTAAATGGATGCTCGCTGCCGGGATGCTGGCCTGGGTAATTCGCTATGCATTGTTTGCATTGGGCGCGCCTGACCAGGTAAGCTGGATGATCCTGAGCGGTATTGCTCTCCACGGTATTTGCTACGACTTTTTCTTTGTAACCGGACAAATATATGTTGACAAGAAAGCCAATCCGCTCATCAGGGCGCAGGCGCAAGGGCTTATTGTGTTTGTGACCTATGGTGTTGGTATGCTGGTAGGGGCACAAACTGCAGGAGCGGTTTATAATAATTACCTGGGTGCTGCCAAGTCGCTTACATTAGGCCAATGGCAAAGCTTCTGGTGGTTGCCTGCTGCTTTTGCGTTAGCGGTGTTAGTGTTCTTTGTATTGACCTTTAAAGAGAAACTAAGTCGTACTATGGATGCGAAACCGTAAGCGTGAATGGTGAATGGTCAATGGTCAATAGGTTATCGATAATACAAGACTGTTACAGGTTGCAAGTTACAGGGAATACAGCCCCCTGGCCCTGGAACCTGGAACCGCATCTGATATAAAACAATACATAACTTAAATAATAATCTTTATAAATAAACGCATATGGCACGTATAGCAATGCTCGGTTCTGGCTTTATTGGCCGGTTTTATGCCGACTCCTTACAGGGGTACAGAAGCCGTGATAAAATTGTAAGTATCTATTCGCGCCGCACCGAAAGCGCCAAAAGATTTGCTGAAGATTACCATGTAGCGCACCATACTACCAATATGGAGGAAGCCATTGCGAATCCCGATGTTGACATTGTATGTATTGCCCTGCCCAATAACCTGCACGAAGAAGCTGTAATGCTTTGCTGTTTGCACCGCAAAGCGGTGATGACCACCAAACCGCTTGGCCGCAATGGCGAAGAGGCAAAGCGTATGTTGCAGGCCGTTGAACAGGCCGGTATCTTCAATGGCTACCTCGAAGATCTGGTTTACACCCCCAAATTCATAAAAGCCCTGGAGAGCGTGAAAGAAGGCGCCCTGGGCCGCATATTATGGGCCAAGTCAAGGGAAACGCACCCTGGCCCCCACAGCGACTGGTTCTGGGATATAGAGCAGGCGGGCGGTGGTTGTATACTTGACCTGGGCTGCCATTGCGTGGAGATCACCCGCAGCTATATTGGAAAAGATATAAAACCCATAGAGGTGATGTGCTGGGCCGATACCCAGGTAAAACCCATCGATGCCGAAGACCATGCCATAGGAATGGTGAAATACGAGAACGGCGCCATCGGGCAGTTTGAAGTAAGCTGGACCTTCCGCGGCGGGCTCGACCTGCGCGACGAAGTAATGGGTTCCGAAGGCACCATCTGGATCAACAACTTCCTGCGTACCGGTTTCGAGATGTTCACCAGCGGCAAAGGCGCCAATTACGTAGCCGAAAAAGCCGAAAGCAACACCGGTTGGTTATTTCCGGTAGGCGATGAACTGAATGAACTGGGGTACAACCATATGTTCATGGATATGTTCAATGCCATGGAGGCTGATAAAGACCCCAAAGAAACCTTTTACGACGGCTACGTGGTGAACTGCATCCTGGATGCCGCCTACCGTTCGGCCAAAAGCAAATTGTGGGAACCGGTTAAGCTCGACATCTGGCGCGGGAGAACGGGTGTTACAAAAGACAGCCATCTTACCGAGTATGATGCCGATCATTACCTGGTAAAAGAAGAAATGACCCATTATGGCGCAAAAAAAGTAATTCTGAAAAATAAACAAACCGGTAAAATCGTTGAAAGGGTAATGGAATAAACGGGACTAAATAAATTCCCTAGTGGCTAAATAAACTCCCTGTATTTTTTCATGGGAAGCTGCGAATTCCATTATTTTGCGACTTAAATAACTCAACCCCCCAATATGAAGAGGCAATTTGTAGCAATAGTTGTGATTTTTACCATTGGTCTGCTGGCGAACGCCGTTCAGGCAAATGCCCAAAATAAAATAGGTTATATCAGCCTGCAGGAACTGGTAGCCAATATGCCCGAGTACAAAAAAGCGCAGGGTGATATGCAGGAATACCAAAAAGCCCTTGTTCAACAAGGAAATGATTATCAACAGGCATTTATAGATAAGCAAAAAACATATGTAGTTGATTCTTTAAAATTAAGTGCTGCTGTAAAGGAAGTTAAACGGAAAGAACTGAATGACCTGTATGTTAAATGGACCAACTTTGTTAACCAGGAAGCCCAGCAAATGATGAACCAGCACGAACAGGAGCTGTTGGCGCCCATTCAGGACAAAGCGGTGACAACTTCACAGGCTGTGGCTAAAGAAAATGGCTACGCTTACATTCTGCCTAAAGAGCAATTGATCGCTTTCCCTTCAGCAGATGATATTTTACCGCTGGTGTACAAAAAATTGAACATTACACCTGCGAAAGATGCAGCCCCTGCTGCACCTGCTGAAGCACCAAAGAAGAATTAGGAACAACTAAGAACAACATAATACGATAAAAAAAGGAGTCCCGAATTTTCGGAACTCCTTTTTTATTTCCAGTATTTCTTTATTGTTATTTCAAACCCATGTCGCTGATAATGCCCTGGATTTTCTTATCAAGGTCGCCTTTTACCTGGATGGAATCAAACTCGGCAGCGCTTTTAATAGACGTATTTACGCTGAAATAGAATTTGATCTTGGGCTCTGTACCGCTGGGACGGGCAGAGATCTTGCTGCCATCGGCCAGGATAAATTGCAATACGTTCGACACTGGCAGGGTAATGGCCCACTCCTCACCGGTTTGCAGGTTCTTGCCTTTGCGCAATTCATAATCGAGCAGCTGCACCACCGGAGAACCGTTGATAGTTGATGGCGGGTTATTCCGGTAGCCATCCATCATTTCGGCAATTTCCTTTTGGCCGTTCATGCCCTTTTTGGTGATAGAGATCAAATGTTCTTTATAATAACCGTATTGTACATACAGATCGATCAGTTTTTCGAACAGGGTTCTGCCCTTGTCTTTTTCGTAGGCTACCATTTCGCACAACAGGGCTACGGCAGATACTGCGTCCTTATCGCGTAATTGACTACCGATCATTAATCCATAGCTTTCTTCCCCACCCACAATGTAATTTTCACTGGCTTCTTTTTCCTTGATCAGTTCGGCGATCCATTTAAAACCAGTCAATACATTATAGCATTTTACATTATTATCTGCCGCAATGCGGTCGATCATGTCCGTGGTTACAATGGTCTTGCACACAAAATCGTTCTTTTGGGCAATGCCTTTGGCCTTACGGGCTTCAATGATATAGTTAAAGGCCAGTACGGCGGTTTGGTTGCCATTCATCAACATCCAGTTGCCCTGTTTGTCTTTAATGGCAATACCAACGCGGTCCGCATCGGGATCGGTTCCCAGTAAAATATCGGCATCCAGTTCCTTTGCTTTTTTCAAGCCAATGCTCATGGCCTCGCTTTCCTCAGGATTGGGGTAAACTACCGTAGGGAAATTACCATCGGGTTTAGCCTGTTCTTCTACAATATGCACATTGGTAAAACCAAAGCGCTGCAACACTTCGGGCACCAGCATAATACCGGTACCATGTATGGGCGTATAAACGATCTTCAGGTCGCGCTGACGGGTGATCACCTCTGGGTAAACGCTCAGGCTTTTCACCATGTCGATATACCGGTTGTCCATATCCTTGCCAATGATGGAAATATTGGCTTCGCCCCCACTCCATTTCACCTCATCTACAGATGCAATGGCTTCTACTTCTTTTATGACGTTTTTGTCGTGCGGCGGCACCAGTTGGCCACCATCATTCCAGTATGCTTTGTAACCGTTGTATTCTTTTGGATTATGCGATGCGGTACAAACCACGCCACCCTGGCAACCCAACTGGCGAATAGTAAAGCTTAATTCGGGGGTGGGGCGCAAGGCTTCAAACAAAAATACCTTGATGCCGTTGGCGGCCATTACATTGGCAGTGATCTCTGCAAACTGGCGGCTGTTGTTACGGCTGTCGTGTGCAATAGCAATGCGAATTACGCCACCGGGGTAGGTTTTATTCAAATAGTTGGCAAAGCCCTGGGTGGCCATGCCAACCGTGTATTTGTTAATGCGATTTGTTCCTATACCCATAATACCACGCAAGCCCCCTGTACCAAATTCCAGGTTGCGGTAAAAGGCATCGGCCAGCTCTGTGGGATTCTCTTTTTCAAGCCGGGCAATCTCCTGTTTGGCAGCATCGTCATAATTCCCGTCTTTCCAAACCTGAACGCGCTGCATAATTGCATCATCCATAGTACTCAAATTGAGGTTTTTATTGAAATTTGAAGATATATAATTTATCGATTTGATGCTGTTATCATTCAAAAAGCATACCCCGTGAAACAGCAGGAAAACCAACTATTCCATATAAGCACCTTTAATCGCTTCCCCTTCCACCTCAACGAATATATGTTCCTGCAGCGTGGTGGCTACTGACAAACCCACATAATCCGTGTTAACGGGATAAGCTTTGTGCGTGCGTTCAACCAGTGCCAGGGTCTGGATCTTTTTAGGCAGGTAGGCCAGAAAAGGCTTGATGGCGTATAACATGGTGCGGCCGCTGTTGGCCACATCATCCACTACAATGATCACCTTATCGGTAAAATCTGTTTCCCCGCTCAGTTTTATATCGTGCGGCGCTTTTTTATCGAGGGCGATCTCGATATTCCAGATCTTGATATTGCTATTAATTGAATGTAACAGTTGCTCTATGTTGCGGGCTATTACGCTGCCATTTTCGCGAATACCGGCGAGAATGATCTCTTTTTCTTCGAGGTTGTTTTCTACGATCTCATAGGCCATCCGTTGCAATTTCCGGGCTACTGCTTCCTTATCAAGGATATAATTACGCGACATGAATTTTTTGGCCAAATCTATTGAAAAGCAGGCAAAGGGCAAAAGGCAGCGGGCATAGATGAATACAATTCGTGAACCGGCAATCGGCAGTCGGCCTCCGCCCCCTGCATCAACAAGTTAACTTATCAACTTTTCAACTAGTTAACTTATCTTAGCCCCATGTCATATATACCACAAATACTATTCATCATCATTTCGGCGGTAGCCATATGGTTTTTTAGTAAAAAGATAATGACTATACGCCGCAACATTCTTTTGGGTAAGGATGCTGACTTTAGCGACCGTACCGGCGACCGGTGGCGCAATGTATTGCTGCTGGCGTTCGGACAAAAAAAGATGTTTCGCAATCCCCTGGTGGCTGGGATGCATTTTTTTATCTATGCCGGCTTCATCATCATTAACATTGAGGTGCTGGAGATCGTTATAGATGGCGTATTCGGTACTCATCGCATTTTTTCCGGAGTTGGTGTCGTATATCCATACCTGATCAATGCGTTTGAATTTCTGGCCTTAACGGTGCTGGTGGGTTGTGTTATATTCCTTTTAAGAAGAAATGTGGTAAAGGTAAAACGCCTCGCCAGTCCCGACCTGAATGGCTGGCCGCGTAGCGATGCCAATTATATTCTCATTACCGAGATAGTGCTGATGTCGCTTTTTCTCACCATGAATTCGGCCGATACGCTGTTACAGCAACGTGGCTATGGGCATTACGGAGAACATGTGACCGGTAATTTTGCATTCTCTTCCCTGCTGCATCCTTTACTGGGCGGCTTAAGTGATGATGCCCTGGTTGGTATTGAAAGAACCTGCTGGTGGTTGCATATTCTGGGCATCTTTGCTTTTTTGAATTACATCCCATTCAGCAAACATCTGCATATATTACTGGCGTTTCCCAATGCGTATTTTACCCGGCTGCAGCCGATGGGTAAAATGAGTAATATGCCGGCTATACAAAACGAAGTGCTGTATGCCATGCAGCCCGAACTGGCGCCGGCCAATGCTACGCCTCCGGACAAATTTGGCGCAAAAGACGTTCCTGACCTAAGCTGGCGCAATGTGCTCGATGCCTATTCCTGTACGGAATGTGGCCGGTGCAGTGCGGCTTGTCCTGCCACTATAACCGGTAAAAAGTTATCGCCCCGTAAGATCATGATGGCTACCCGCGACCGCGCTGAAGATATTGGTAAGAATATAGATCAGAACGGGGAGTTTAAAGATGATGGTAAAACGCTGCTGCACGATTATATTTCGGTTGAAGAATTACGCGCCTGCACTACCTGCAATAGTTGTGTACAGGAATGCCCGGTAAGCATCAGCCCGTTGGAGATTATCCTCGAATTACGTCGTTCGCTTATTATGGAAGAAAGCAATGCCCCGCAGGAATGGAACGCCATGTTCAGTAACGTGGAAAACAACTTTGCCCCCTGGAAGTTTAGTCCGGATGACAGGGATAAATGGATAGCTGAAATGAGTTAAATAAAAAGCCTCCCGATAAATCAGGAGGCTTTCGCTTAACAAACACTATTATTGAGGGACTAAGAAGCGTACTTGTTAGAATAAGGTGATATCATACGATAAACCGGCAACTGAAACACTGGCGTTAGCGTCGCAACCAGTGTTGCCATAATCGAGCGTCCAGGCTGCACCACCGGTTGGTGTTAATTCAATTTTACCGCTTTCAAAGAAAGCGCAGGACATTTTACGAACCAGTGGTTGTGTAATGCTGATGGTATATGTAGCGCCGGCGGCAGTAGTTCCATTGGCAGTACCGGTTATTGAATAGGCATCATCCAATATATTCAGGGGTGTAGTGGCGCCGGCAGTCCATTCGCGGAAACGGGTAGAGTTCCAGGTTATAGTTCCGCCGTTGGCTTTTACAATAGAACCTTTTACTTCAATTTTGTAAACCAGGTTGCCCGCTGTGTTCAGACCCAGATTGGTGGTCGTGTGCGTTCCCATTATCTGGTTGTTGTTTACAAAGTAGTTTTCAAAACCAATGGTGATTACCGTATTGGCATCGCGGTATCTGCCCATCCAGGTAGCAATGATCTTACCTCTGCGTTTTCTGCCATCGGGACAACTACAATCTGTGGCGCCGAAATCGATGGTGATCTTGCGGGGTGTGCTCGTAGAATCCACTACTACTGTTGCACAGCCGCCCAAAACATCTTCAATACGGGCAACATTTTGGCCAGTTTCAGTTCTGAAGGTAAAATTAGCGCCAAGTGCGGCTGAAGCATCTACCATATTGGTGGCATCGTTGTAATTGCTTTCAGCCATGGTATTATCCTGTGCAGCAGTGACATCGGTGGCGGCATTTTTTGCCTCTTTTTTACAGGCTATAAAAGTGGTAACTAAGCAACAGGCTACTAAGCCGAGGAAAATGGATCGTCTTTTTTGCATGGGGTATGTTTTAAAGGTCCGGTCTCTGACTTATAACCGGGTGCGAGGTTTAAAACGCATAGAGCTTTTATTTGGTGTGTTTGTTGGTAGGAAAAATATTTATTAAATGTAAGTTATTGATTATGACTAAAAACAAAGGCACCTCGATTATCGGGATGCCTTTAAATATTTGTATTGCTTGTATTGTATTAACTGGTTAACTCGTCAACTTGTTAACTGGTCAACTTCCTTCTCTTTTTGGGTCTTCTTCCTGTTATAAAGAATCTTCCAACTCATTATTACAGCAGTTAAGGCAAACACGCCGCCGATTATCCAGCTAATCATACCCTGTTTCGCGTTTAAACGGTTTACAATGAGTTGTCCGCCGAAAATAAAGATAGCATTGCCCAGAAAGGTGCCGAGGCCAATACCGGCGATATAAGCATTATACACATCGTTACGGGGAACCAGGATCTTTTTTGTATAGAGGGCCGTGCTCCAGCCAAACCAGAAGGGGATTTGGGCCGGGTTAATGGCGCTCATGGCCATGCCCAACCAAAAGCGTGGGATGGTTTTGGAAAGAATGATGTTCTTTTTCACATGTGGACTGGCAGCAGCCATAAAATTCGTTACGGCCAGGGCCACTATTATCAGCACAGTAAACCATTGCAGCCAGCGGAATAAGCGTTCCTGTTTTTGCACCCAGTCCATAGCCACCAGGGAAATACGCACATAAATGATCTCCACCAGCAGGGCGCCGAGGGAGAAATACAGGGCGGGCCGAATGCCATCACTGACCGAGATCTGCATGGCCGCCACGTTCAGCGTTCCCAGCGGTAAAGTACCGAGGAAGCTGATAAACATGCCGGTGAAGAATATTCGTAGATGCAATTCTTATGTTGCTTATTTGATGAATAGCGAATCTTTAATTTTCAAGTTCCAAGGCAGAAGGCAGAGATGGCTCGCGAGAATGTAACATTCCTCATTATTTTCAATTCTCATTCCTTTCATCTCTCAACCCTTTATCAACTCTTTAACACGTTAACGTGTCAACTAGTTAACTCGTCAACTGGTTAACTCATTTCTGCCGTCTGCCCTTACTCTGTCATGGCATCCAACTTCCTTGCAAAAACCCTGGCTTCTCTAAACATAGAGATCCCTTCCCGAAAGCTAAGATAACGATGTCCTTTTTTATGATTGATACGGCTGATGCGAAAAAGTAGAAACCAATGCCTGATGATCTCTTTCCAGGCAAAGAATAAGGAATGACGCGGGTCGTAAATATGTGTCGGTTCCGACCCTGCCCCATTCACTTCAATGATGGAAAAATTCTTGCCCTGCTTCAATGCTTCCCAGCTTTCAAACCTTATATCCAGGCGGCCAAAGTAAAAACCCGGGATCTGTTTACAAATATCATCAATGACCTTTGTAAGGGCTTCATCGGCCAGGTGACTGGCATCGGTAAATTTGGAACCGCGGGCATGGTTGCCAAACGGGGATACGATCATTTTTTCGCCCGCTGGCAATACCTGGTTCAGCCGGTCGCTATGGATCTTTTTCAAACTGTCCAGGTACATCAGGGCTCGTTTATCTTTTTGTAATAATTGCAACATGGAATGCCGGCCATCGCCCGTTACCGATAAAAATTCTTTGTATACAATACCCGTGATGGCGCCGGTTGCCTGGTTGGGATTTCGCACATAAAAAATGCCGGCCTCGCATTTCCAGGGAACAAACTCCTGGATGTGAAAATCGAGATAGGCTGTATGGGAATAGGCTAAAACATCCTGTTCGTTACGTAATACTTTTATGCCCCGGCCCCGGGCACCGATATTGGGTTTGCCAATAAGCGGGTATTGTAAGCCGGCCCGTTGCAGTTCGCGCAACACGATATTGCCATTGGTGGGAATGGAAAAGAAAACGGTTGGCGGATGATGTTGCGGTGGAATAATGGGGATGATGTCTTTTTTGCTTTCGCACAAAAAGCCACCGTTCTTGATGGTGGGGTTACTGGCGGCAAAGAAAAAGAACGACCGCGCACGCAGGCACAACAGCACCCATACCGGGTAAATGCAAAAATATACACTTGCAAAGCTCCAGTATTCCCAGTTAAATAACTTTATAAAAAACGGTCGGTGCAGGATGCGTTGTATGCTGTTCATTCCCGGCTTGCCATTGATTTTTCAACTATTAATTGCTGCGTGAAGGTTTTGTTGTGCTGAAGATCAAGGTAATGCATATGGGTACCTTCATCGGTAAGAACCAGTTGGGTTACGCTTACAGTGAACACCTGTCCGTTGCGATTCATGAGCAGGTCGTTGTGGGCATCCCCGTCGCCTGTAAACTGGTGAAAATGCAGCAGGTCGGCGGGGGCTGGTTCAGCATGCTGCTGCAACCATTTCCTGAACCAGCTATTTCTTTTCGCCACCACTGCTTCATCGTACAAGGTCACCGATGACCAGATGTGCGGTTCCGAATCATTCAGTTCGGTCACATGCTTTTTGGCGCCATCCCACCGGCATTCGAACAGCTGCCCTGTATTCCAGATAACGGCGGTGAAAGGTTCAATTTGTTGCAGGGTCATCAGTTTGAAACCCAATACCGGGTTAATAGAATCCAACAGATCGAGCAATACCAGGCCACGGCTTTTGCGATAAGGCGGCATTGGCTGATGGCGAACAAAACCTCCATTCAAAAAAACGATGGCATTGCCATTTTCATGGGCTGCTATCCAGGTGCCTCCGGCATCGCCATCCTTCGGAAATAATAACTTACCCGAGGGAAAGGGATACAGGGTTGGTGGAAAAGCACTGGAACGCCAATGCTTTTCATCGCGGTTGGATGTTATATAGATCTTATCCGCTGAACGGATAAATGTTACTGTGCACATTGTTTACGGTACTTAATGGTAGAAGATGCTACCCCAAAATCATCTGGTAACTGGATGTTTGTGATCTCTGTAATGCCTACACGTATTAATGCCATATGATGGATCGTGTGCTCGAGATTATAAGCTATTTCGCGGAAATAATTGGTCTCAATGGCAATGGAACCGGTAACGTGTTCGTCGTAACTGGCTTCCAACGTGAGGGTTTTATTGGGTTTGTTCAACCCCCGGTGAATGTCAAGCAACAGGCGACCGGCCAGCTCTTTATCGGTTTCTATGAATGTGTCGCGTTTACGTTTTTCATAATTAACGGTGCCTGATTCATATCCATTCTCCAAACATTGAAACAACTCAATGATATGTCGCACATGCTGGCCAATCGTATTATTGAACAGGGTTGCACACGACTGGCTGTATTGCGGTGGCGACAATTGGCTGAGCGAGTCAGTCAGTTGTACAAAAATCGTGTTTACAGCTTGTTGTAATTGCATTGGTCGGTTTTGTTCCTAAATATAAAATTTTTCCGTTATACTTTTCTGGCAACCACCTTTAAGAATACCGTTAGATTATCGCTCACCGTACTACCTCCGCCAACCTTGAAATCCCGGCGATTTATTTTGAATTCACCGTTAAATAAATAACCATCCTTAACAGGCTCTGCCGTAAAAGGAAACGAAATATCTTTTGTGGTTCCCTTTATGGTTAGCTTACCGGAAACAAATAATGTTCCGTTCTTTTTTGAGCCGGTTACTTTTACAGATACGAACCTGATCTGTGGGTAATTCCTGACATCAAAATAATCATCGCTGCGCAGATGATTATCGCGCATCTCAACGCCGGTATTTATCGTATTCGCATCAATATGTACATCAAAATTGCAGCCATCCGGGTTGTCGGGGTTGAAGTTGATAGTGCCCGCCAGCCCGCTAAAAGAGCCGCCTGTATTGAATCCGAGATTCTTTATTTTGAAGGTTATTTCAGATGCACTGTCAACCGGGGTCAAAGACTGAGAAAAAAGCGGGAACGTAAGGAACAGGCCAAGAATAAATACCATTGTTTTCTTCATATATAAAACCTTTCCATGTAAAGTAATCCTGGTTGTGCAAAGCATATGTTAAATTTTTTAACAAAAAGCGGGGAAAACATTTCTCAACAGCAAATGGGTAATTAGTACAATTTGCAAAGAAGATGTAATTCCATTGTCTACACAAACCTATTCCCTGTTCTCTGAATTATTTGCTTATTGCCCTCTTGCCAATCGACAATTGTGCCCGGTATTTTATAAGCAGCAGCAGGCAACAAACAAAAGTGATTAGTGCATAAGTGAAAAGTACTGCATCTCCATCGAAAACAATGCCCAGTTTGGTAAGATGGAAGAACAGCGCGCCGCTCATCAGTCCCAATCCCAGGGCTGCGCCCCACCCGGTTGTACGGGGGTACAGGATCAAAACTGAGGCAATCAGCTCCAGTACTCCTGTTCCTATTCTGCCCCAGGGTTCCATGCCCAGCTGGGTGAACAGGGCCACTGACTGCGGGTGGCCGGTGAATTTAAAATACAGCGTTTGCAGCATAATTACGGCGGCCAGTAACCGTAGGATCCATATGGCTATAGCGGTAAATTTCATTTGTTGGTTTTATAATTTCCTCTTTGAAGCT
Organism: Niastella sp.; assembly: GCA_021154515.1. Lineage (GTDB taxonomy): Bacteria > Bacteroidota > Bacteroidia > Chitinophagales > Chitinophagaceae > Niastella. The sequence continues at coordinate 16,511 of JAJKIL010000432.1, forward strand.
ATCTAATGAAATTCAATAACTATTTCTTTATGATCTGTTCCCAATTAATGTCGGCTTTATTTTTCAAACCTGCTTCTTCTTTATTCCATTTGGGAAGGGTGTTGTTAAAGTATTTGTTATAGAACAGGTACAATTTGCCATTGGTGACCTTGAAGGTTTTGGGATCTATTTCAACCTTTTTGCCCGTACTGCCCATGGCATAGGCGCACCAGCCACCATACTGCGGTTCATATTGGGCCGGGTTCTTTTTAAATTCCTCTTTATTGGCGGCAGACGAAAAATAATAGGTTGCTCCCTGATAATAGGTGGCGTATTCCTTACTGCCTTCCACGGCGTTGTTTTGTTTGAAATAAGCTACAGGATCGTAGCCCTGAATGGCCAGTTTATTTTCCAGATTAAAATGCTTTGTTCGTAGCGGTGCTTCCTGGGCATAACTGATGCTAACCTGCATCAATAACAGCATAATAGCGATAAGACGGGGCTTCATGATTTAATTTATTGAAGTAAGTAAATAATTACTTCTCAAAGCTAAACCTATGGATACGACGGGTTTGTCGGCTAAGCGACAGTTGCGGGGTTTTGTATTTTTTTAACATCCGGGAAACAGATCTCCTGGCGGTTGTAGGTGATAAGGCCATTGGTTGCCAGTTCATTAAAAAAGGTGGTAACGGTTTGGCGGCTCGATCCTATCAGATTGGCAATGTCTTCGTGAGTAAGATAGTTGGGAATGCAGGCGGTATTGGCGGTTGGATCTGCATGTTTTTGTGCCAGCTGCCAAAGAAAATCGAGGAGACGGCTTTTTACATCTTTGTTCAGCAGGTTCATCAGCCTGTTCTCGACCTGCCTGAATTTGGAACCCACCTGTTTGCTATATTTAAGCGCAAGGGACGGCTTTTTTTGCAGCAGCTTTTGAAAATCATCGATGGAGAAAGCACACAGGCTTACGCCGGTCTTATACGCCTGGGCAAATTCGCCGTTCAGGCTGCCTTTCTCCAGCGTTATTTGCCCAAACAGCTCCCCCTTTTGAATGATCTCTTTGATCACTTCCTTGCCGCTGTCATCGATAAAGCCGATGCGTATATAGCCTTCCTTTACAAAATACAGTTTGTTGTGATGAAATGCCTCAAAGTAAATGTAATCACCCTTGGGAGCCTCAATAAAGTTAGGTACTATATTGAGCTCCTCATACTCTTCATCGGTTAAATGCGCCCATAGATCGTAGTTGCGTATTAAAAGCCATTTATCGTCTACTGACATAACTCAAAATTAAGCAATTTAGATGGTTACCAGCAGAAAGGAAGGGCTGAAAGGTGAAAGCCTACAGCTAAATGCAAAAAGCTGAAAGGCTTGTATTCCTTTCAGCTTTCGACGTTGGGCTTTTAGCCCGTATTAAAAGATAAATTATGCTGGTTTTTTACCCAATTCTTTGATTATGCGATAATGCGAAGCAATGGCCTGCTGCATGGTAGGAAACTCATTGTAAGCAATATTGAATTGCGCACAGGTTTGTTTTACGATGCGGTTAATGGCCGGGTAATGTATGTGACTGATACGGGGGAACAGGTGGTGTTCTACCTGGTAGTTCAATCCGCCCACGTACCAGGAAATAAATTTATTACGGGGAGCAAAGTTAGCGGTGGTCCTTACCTGGTGAATGGCCCACTCGTTCTCAATTTTCATGGGTTCCACCTCGTCGGCATGTACGAAATCGGTATGTTCTACCACGTGCGCCAGCTGAAATACTACTGCCAGGGTTAAACCCAGGGTCAGGTTCAGCGCTATAAAGCCGAACAGCCAGGGCATCCAGCCTAATTGCGAGATAGGAATAACCACAAAAAAGGCGGCATACAACAGTTTGCTTACCCAGAAGATCACATGCTCCCTGGTATCCATTTTGGTCATGGGGGTCGTATGTACTTTCTGGTTGAAATATTTGGTAAAGTCCATCACAAAGAACCAGGCCAGTGAAGTAAAAGCATAGAGAACAAACCCATAAAGATGCTGAAACCGGTGCGGTGGCAACCATTTTTGGGTTTCACACTGACGCATCAGGGGGCTCAGGGCGATATCATCATCAACCCCGTCGATGTTGGTGTAAGTATGGTGAACGATATTGTGTTTGAATTTCCAGATGTAGGTGTTTCCGCCCAGCAGGTTCGAGCTGAGGGCCATGGTTTCGTTCACCCAGCCTTTGCTTGAATAACTGCCGTGACAGGCATCGTGCATTACGTTAAATCCAATGCTGGCCAGCACAAAACCCAGTATACAGCAAAGCAAAATGGCCAGAACGACTGACATCGATGAAGAGAAAAACAGCAGGATTGCATAGATGAGGATCGCCGAAGGCGCCAAAACGGCTGTTTTAGAATACAAACCCCAATTACCCGTTTTCTTGATATTATGCGTGGCAAAATATTGATCAACGGATGACTTTAAAGTATTGAAAAAACTCTTGTCTTTATTGTTAAAGGTTACTTTAGGCATAATTATGCGAAAATTGTTTTAGTATCAACTTTGACTCTAATAAAATGCTACTACTCAGGAGCGCTTTATTGCCGGTGGGGTAGATACGTCTGATTTCTTTTTAGCGTCGCAAAGGTAAAGAAAGAAATGTTAATGAACCCCCATTTAATACAATGATCTCAAATTGATAATTGTCATCTCACAACCTGAGAAATGTCATACAAACGTAAGTGAGCGACGGGCTAAAAAACAGGAATAACTGACAGGTAAAGCTGCACTTTTTGTGCCGGAGTAATCGTTTGGCGGACGTAAAAAAATCATGTGAAATCGGTTTTAAACAGCATAGAATTAAAGTCTTTCCTGTTGAGCAAACTCTATGCCATGACGGATATTGGATATTAACACAAATTGAACCCCTATTAAACGAAATTTTCGTTAAAGAATTGTTCTCCCTGAATGAGTTATAAAACCAGCTGCTGGTGCAGGCGTACAAGCGCTTCCTGCGGGTTTTGGCAAAAACCCGGATGCACGCGCGATGTTTGTAAAATGGTGCTGCGCTGTGCTGTTAACCAGCGGAACCGCGAAGGCATATCCAGCTGGGCAATGGGCCCGCCGTCTTTGGCGCCCTGGCAAATTTTTTCAAATGCCTGCAGGTAAGACAATATTTCAGGAATATCTGCTTTTTCGTCCAGTGCTTTTACTTTGGTTTCATTCACGGTATGCATGGCCTGCAAAAACTTTTGCTCTTTGCTGAACAAAATAATGCCCACATTGCAGAATTCTTCCCGCTCTACCCTGGGCACCATACGAATAACTGCGTACTCAAATAAGTATTTTTCCTGCATGTTGGGCTTCTTTAACAAAAATGTGTGACGAGGCAATTCGGGTTATTAAAAAATCGGCGTACACCTGGCGGCGTTCTGCAACGGATGCTTCCTGGAGGTCGGTTGCCAGCCATTCATCAGGCACCAGGTCAACAATAGTGCGAATGCGTTCGGGCGTAAGTATCGCCCTGAATTCGGCATCCACTTCGGTGAGTTGCGAAGCCTGTGGCAACAAAACATGGTCTTTTACCTGCACAAAAGGCTTTTGCGCCTGTTCTTTCCAGTTTTGCCAGCTATGGTGGAAATATAAAGTAGCGCCATGGTCAATAAGCCAAAGTTCTTTATGCCAGATGAGCATATTGGTATTGCGGGGCGTACGGTCAACATTCATGAGCAAACAATCAAGCCATACGATCCGGGAAGCCAGCAGGGCGTCGATCTTTACAA
>JAJKIL010000433.1 GCA_021154515.1 Niastella sp.
AGACCAATAGCGGCCAGCATGCCTTTGATAACACTTGAAGGGATGTAGTCGCCCAGAATACCGGCTTTTAAAGAGCCCAGGATGATCTGGAAAACCCCACCCAGCACAACGGCCAGTAGAAAGGCTTCATATACCTGTAATTTTCCAATGGCCACCACCACAATGGCCGTTAAACCAGCTGCGGGCCCGCTAACACTTAATTGCGAACCGCTTAAGGCGCCAATAACAATACCGCCTATCATACCGGCTATAATACCTGAAAATAAGGGTGCTCCTGAACCCAACGCAATACCCAAACAAAGGGGAAGCGCTACCAGGAACACTACTACTGATGACGGGAAATCGTATCGCAATGCGCTTGCGTACTGTTTAACTTTCTGAAGCATATAAAATGTTTTATGAGAAGCACATGGCTTTCCCGGTTTGAATAGGAAATTCCTCCGCCACTGCGGAGTGGATCATCAAGAAATAAATTGAATTAATTGGGAAAATATCAGGCTTCCGGAGGGGGTGAAAAGGATTCCGGGTGAAAGATGCAGAGTTGTTCAGCTTCGTGCACTTTATGCTGAAACAACGCATTGGTCCAATCCGGATTTACCGGATTGTGATATTCGTGGATGAATTCTTCAGAAAGTGTAATGGGAGCGTCGGGCGATTTTTCATCGGGGCCGGCGGGATTGTTGTTATTGCAGTCGTTGGAATCGTCGTCGCCATCGGTACTGGCGCAAACAACCTGTGTTGAGCTGGCGCTTTTTGATAAATACAAAAAATTGATACCGGTGATCCAAACCAGCAAAAGCATCATGGCGATGGCCACGATCTTTTTTACTGCAGATACAGTATATGTTTTTTGTATTGTTTTATTCATGATTGCCAGTAACGATGTAAAAATAAGGTATCAATCCTTAGGTTACAAACGTTAAATTCTATTAACAATTGTAATCTGTGTTCAAACTATATAAAACCCCGCCTGTATATATTGGTTTACAAGCGGGGTTAAATATTGTTGGAAAAGAAATGTTTTAAATTTCTGTAGAGTTTTCCGGCAGGCGATCGTATTCGCCTTTAAACGCGTAATAGCCAAATATTATCAGGCCGATGGCGATCGGTATAAATATAATTACGAATACAGCCCATTGTATTATAGTATTGGTGACCGGGTTTTTTGAAATTTCCGCGGCAGCAGTTTTAATAAGATAATATATAGCAACAGGCCCCAACAGCATCCATACAATACCCAGCCATTTTTTTAATTGATTCATATGCTTGCTTTTAATATTATTTAATCGTTAACATCGGGATCTACGCGGTTGGAGATATACACAGCCCCGATGAAAAAACATACCGCGCCAATGATAATGGTATACCACAAGCCCGATAATTTATCTGATACATAAATAGTGGTGAGCAGGGTAGCAATAAAAGGTGTTAACCCGCCAAACACGCCATTGCCGATGTGATAGGGCAGCGACATGGAGGTATACCGGATGCGGGTAGGGAACAGCTCAACCAGGAAGGCAGCAATGGGACCATATACCATGGTCACATACAGGATCAGCACAAACATCCACATCACTATTTTACGATATGCTGCGGTGTCAAGCTTTTTTTCATTGTACACAGTGGCCGTTTTGGTAATTGCAGCACGGGCGGGGTCAGTCCATAAAGTGTCCTGTTTTACTTCATGAAACACGGCCCCATCTGTATAATGCACTTCCCAGGTGCGCAGATGAATGGAGTCGGTTTTGCTTTTCGGCAGCAGGATCGTTTTCTCCCCTAAAGATCTTCTTTGCTCTGTCAGTTCCGTTTTTCCTGCAGGCTGTGTTAAGTTGAGGAATTGTTTAAAAATATATTGATAAGAACATATTGCCAGCAGCATACCGATCAGCATGATCCATTTACGGCCTATTTTATCGCTCCAGCCACCGAATACAACAAAGAAAGGAGTGGCAAACAAAATAGCCCAAATGATGATGGTGCGCGACTGATCGAAGTCTACATGGCAAACGGTTTCCAGAAAACTTTGTGCATAAAACTGGCCGGTGTACCATACCACCCCCTGACCCATGGTGGCGCCAAACAGTGCCAGTAATACCATTTTAAGATTGGTTTTATGACCAAAGCTTTCTTTCAATGGATTGACCGATACTTTCCCTTCTGATTTTAGTTTGGCGAACAGGGGCGATTCGTTCATCCGTAAACGAATGTAGATCGAGACGATCACCAACAGGATAGATGCCCAGAACGGAATACGCCAGCCCCAGTCGTTAAAGCGTTGAATAGAGGTCTCAAGATCGGGGGCCAGAGAGCGACGGGTGAGCAATATAACGCCCAGCGAAATGAATAAACCCAACGTGGCGGTGGTTTGTATCCAGCTGGTATAATAGCCACGCCGATGCGGTGGTGCATGTTCCGCCACATAAGTAGCGGCGCCGCCATATTCGCCACCCAATGCCAAACCCTGTAATAAGCGTAATAATAAAACCAGCAGCGGGGCTGCAAAACCGATAGTAGCATACCCGGGTACCAACCCAATGGCAAAGGTAGAACCACCCATTAGGATCAGGGTCAGCAGGAAAGTATATTTCCTACCAATCAGGTCGCCTAAACGGCCAAATACCAGCGCGCCAAAAGGACGAACAATAAAACCGGCTGCAAAAGTGGCCAGTGTGGAAAGAAGGGCGGCGGTTGGATTTGTTTTAGGAAAAAACTGTTCGGCAATAACGGTTGCCAGGCTACCAAAGATGTAAAAGTCGTACCATTCAATTAAGGTCCCTACTGATGAGGCAGCAATTACCTGCCAGATTGTTTTTGATTGCGATGGTTGCGTCATATGGGAAGCGGGTTCTTTAAGCATAAATATAAGGCACAAGGCTCAAGATACAAGGCTCAGGTTAAATGAACAAACTATTGTGGTTAGATACTAACGAATGTAAGGAGGAGGGCACAAGGCACAAGTTACAAAGCACAAGGTCTTATATTCGGAACGCCTGAGTATTATCGGCGATCTCAAGGTTGAGCGCTTGTACCTTGATTCTTGTTTTCTTGTGCCTTTTTATTCGTAATTTGACACCCTAATTTTAAAAGGGAAACAGATTGTTATGTCATATCCTTATCAGATAAAAACAGCGGACCAATACAAAACGGCGTACGAAAAAAGTGTAAACGATCCCGAAGGCTTCTGGGGTGAAATAGCTTCTACTTTTTACTGGCGTAAAAAATGGGATAAAGTGTTGGAGTGGGATTTTAAAAAGCCAACCATTAAATGGTTTGCCGGCGGTAAACTTAATATTACCGAAAACTGCATCGATCGTCACCTCGACACAATAGGTAATAAACCTGCTATCATTTGGGAGTCGAACGATCCCGATGAACATCACCGGGTATTAACCTATCGCGATCTGTACGCCAAAGTGTGTCAGTTTGCCAACGTACTTAAGAACAACGGCGTTAAAAAAGGCGACCGTGTTTGTATATATATGGGTATGGTGCCTGAGCTGGCTATTGCCGTACTGGCCTGTGCACGTATTGGCGCTATTCACTCTGTAGTATTTGGCGGGTTTAGCGCACAAAGCATTGCCGACCGCTTGCAGGATGCCAAAGCTGAATTTGTAGTTACCTGCGATGGCGCATTCAGAGGCAATAAAGAAATTCCATTAAAAGGCGTTATTGACGATGCCCTCGTACAATGCCCCTTTGTAAAACGGGTGATCGTTTTAACCAGGACCCGCACGGCGGTATCCATGATAAAAGGCCGCGATGTGTGGTGGGAAGATGAGATCAAACGGGTGGAAACACAAGGCAATCCCGAGTGTGTGGCTGAGGAAATGGATGCGGAAGACATGCTGTTTATCTTATACACTTCCGGTTCAACCGGTAAACCCAAAGGAGTAGTGCATACTGTTGGGGGTTATATGGTGTATACCAATTATTCCTTTGTAAATGTATTTCAATACCAGCCAGGCGATGTGCATTTCTGCACGGCTGATGTCGGTTGGATAACCGGTCACAGTTATATTGTTTATGGCCCTTTAAGCGCCGGCGCTACCTCGCTGATGTTTGAGGGAGTTCCTACCTGGCCCGATGCCGGCAGGTTTTGGGAAATAGTAGACAAGTACAAAGTTAATGTATTGTACACCGCGCCAACAGCCATCCGCTCATTAATGGGCTTTGGGCTCGATCCATTGAAAGGCCGCAGCCTCGATTCCCTGAAAGTACTGGGTACCGTAGGTGAACCCATCAATGAAGAAGCATGGCATTGGTACGATGAGCATATCGGGAAAAAGAAGTGTCCTATTGTTGATACCTGGTGGCAAACAGAAACCGGCGGCATTCTTATTTCCAATCTGGCGGGTGTAACCCCGGCCAAACCTGCCCATGCCACGCTGCCATTACCTGGCGTACAACCGGTACTGGTAGATGAGAACGGGAAAGAAATTACCGGTAATTCAGTGAGTGGTAATCTTTGTATCAAATTCCCCTGGCCAGGGATCCTGCGCACTACTTATGGTGATCATGAGCGTTGCCGCCTGAACTATTTTGCTACGTATGAAAACCTGTATTTTACCGGTGATGGTTGCCTGCGTGACGAAGTGGGCAATTACAGAATAACCGGCCGGGTTGATGATGTGCTGAATGTAAGCGGTCACCGGATTGGTACGGCTGAAGTGGAGAATGCCATTAACATGCACGCCGGTGTGGTGGAAAGCGCCGTGGTAGGCTATCCGCATGATATTAAAGGACAGGGCATTTATGCCTTTGTTATTTACCAGGGAGCGCATGGTAACGATGATGCCCTGGCCCGTAAGGACATTACCCAAACCGTTGCCCGCATCATTGGCGCCATTGCCAAGCCCGATAAAATTCAATTTGTAAGCGGGCTGCCTAAAACAAGAAGTGGTAAAATTATGCGCCGCATCTTACGCAAGATTGCCGAAGGCGAAGTGGATAAACTGGGCGATACCTCTACCTTGTTGGATCCTGCTGTTGTAGATGAAATAGCCAAAGGAAGGTTGTAAAGAATAAATAAGCAAAGATGCTATCCACCAAAGGAGTAATTCTTTGGTGGATTTTTTTTCACCATAATGTATAAGAAGCGGAAAATAAATAGTTGAGGAAAAAAGAAAACCCCACTGGCTGGAGTATGTGGGGTCTTCATAGAGACGGAAACATTGACCGTTTTCTAAAGCCAA
>JAJKIL010000434.1 GCA_021154515.1 Niastella sp.
AAAGGTGCTATTACCGGTCTTAATCTCGGCAGTGATGCGCCCCGTATTTTCAGGGCCATTGTAGAAGCTACCTGCTTTGGCGCCAAAGCCATTGTTGACCGGTTTAACAACGAAGGCGTTCCTGTAAAAGGGTTGATCGGCCTGGGCGGTGTAGCCAAAAAATCGCCGTTCATTATGCAAATGATGGCCGACGTTATGAATATGCCTATCCGTATTCATCAATCAGAACAAACCTGCGCCCTTGGCGCCGCCATGTTTGCCGCTACTGCAGCCGGTATTTATAATAAGGTGGAAGACGCCATGGATGCCATGGGTCAGGGTTTCGATGCTACCTACTATCCCGACAAGAACAAAGTAGCCCTTTACCAAAAACGCTACAACAAATACCAAAAGCTTGGTGGTTTTATAGAAGGCGCTGTTAAATCAAAAGAAGCAGTTTTATCAAACTAATAAATAGTTACCAGTTACTGGTCACCGGTAAACCGGGAACCGGCAACCGGTAACTTTTTCTCAAATATGAGCAAGTATCAAGATATACAACAAGCCTGTTACAAGGCCAATATGCAATTACCGGCGTTAAACCTGGTTCTTTTCACCTTTGGTAATGTAAGCGTAGCCGACAGAAGCCTTGGCGTTTTTGCCATTAAGCCCAGTGGCGTTCCCTACAAAGACCTGGTACCCGATGAAATGGTTATCGTTGACTTTGATGGTAAGATCATTAGTGGCAATATGCGCCCTTCGAGCGACACCAAAACACACGCCGTATTATATAAAGAATGGGAAAAAATAGGCGCTATTGTACATACACACAGCACCTACGCTACTGCCTGGGCCCAGGCGCAACGCGATATTCCCATCTTTGGCACTACCCATGCCGATCATAACACTGTAGACATTCCCTGTGCGCCGCCTATGAGCGACGAAATGATTAAAGGAAACTACGAATATGAAACCGGCTACCAGATCATCAATTGTTTCAATGAGCGGAAATTATCATACGAAGAAGTGGAAATGGTACTGGTAGGCAACCACGCTCCTTTTGCCTGGGGTAAGAATGGCGACAAAGCCGTATATAACGCCGCCGTACTGGAAGAAGTAGCCCGCATGGCCTACCTCACCGAGCAGATCAACCCGAAAGCCCCGCGCCTGAAAGACGCCCTGATCGATAAGCACTGGCAGCGCAAGCATGGAAAAGATGCTTATTACGGACAGTAGGCAGGAGAAATGAGGAAGTGAAATGCAGAAGTAAGAAGTAGGAAGTAGAAAACGAAAAAAAACTCTATCACTAAACATAGCACCGTCACATGACGATTGCCAACTAAACGACCCATTTATGGAAGATTTGAAAAAACTGGAAGTATGGTTTGTAACCGGAAGTCAACACCTGTATGGCGAAGAAACCCTGAAACAGGTTGCCGAACACTCAACCCAAATTGCACGGTCAATTGATAAAGACCCCGCTATCCCGGTGCGTGTAGTGTTTAAACCTGTGGTAAAATCGCCTGAAGAAATTTACCAGGTTTGCCAGGAAGCCAATACTACTACTACCTGTATTGGTATCATTGCCTGGATGCACACCTTCTCTCCCGCCAAAATGTGGATCGGTGGATTGAAAGTGTTGCAAAAACCTTTGTTACATCTGCATACCCAGTTTAACCGCGATATTCCCTGGAGCAGCATCGATATGGACTTCATGAACCTGAACCAAAGCGCCCATGGCGACCGCGAATTCGGTTTTATGGTTAGCCGCATGCGCCTGAACCGTAAAGTGGTGGTTGGTCACTGGCAGGAATCAGAAGTAGTGAAAAGCGTAGCTATCTGGATGCGCGCTGCTGCTGGTTGGAACGATTGGCAAAACGCCCGTTTCTGTCGCTTTGGCGATAACATGCGCCAGGTAGCGGTAACTGAAGGCGATAAAGTAGAAGCTGAACTGAAATTTGGATATTCCGTAAATGGCTTTGGTATTGGCGACCTGGTGAAAGTGATCAATGATGTTAGCGACAGCGCCATTGTGCAACAGGTAGCTGAATATGAAGAAATATACACCGTACAGGCACCCCTGCGCAAAGGCGGCGACCGCCACAGCGCATTGAAAGATGCAGCGAAGATAGAGATCGGCATGCGCAACTTCCTGAAAGCCGGAAATTTCAAAGGCTTTACCGATACTTTCGAAGACCTGCATGGCATGGTGCAACTGCCTGGTATCGCTTCTCAACGCTTAATGGCGGAAGGATACGGTTTTGGCGGCGAAGGCGACTGGAAAACATCTGCCCTGGTACGTGCCATGAAAGTAATGGCAACCGGTTTAAAGGGTGGTAACTCATTCATGGAAGACTATACCTACCATTTTGACCCCAATAACCAACTGGTGCTGGGTTCACACATGCTGGAAATTTGTCCTTCCATTGCCAACACCAAACCAACTGTTGAAATACATCCGCTGGGTATCGGTGGCAAAGCTGATCCTGTACGGCTGGTATTCAATGCTGGCTCCGGCCCGGCTTTAAATGCTTCTATCGTTGATATTGGCAACCGATTCCGCCTCATCGTAAATGAAGTGCAGGCTGTTGACCCTATTGAAAGCCTGCCAAAACTGCCGGTAGCGCGTGTGCTGTGGAAACCCTACCCAGACATGAAAACAGGTTGTGCAGCCTGGATCCTGGCGGGTGGCGCTCACCACACCGGTTACAGCCAGAACCTGACAGCAGAACATATGGAAGATTTTGCTGAAATGGCAGGCGTTGAGTATTTACTGATCGGCAAAAACAGCAATCTGTACGATCTTAAGAATCAATTAAGATGGAATGATCTCTATTATCGTCATTCTATTTAAAAATAAATTCACATATTGCAGCCGCTTTCTGAAAGAACTTCACTTATGAAGTTCTTTCAGAATTTAATAGGCCAAAAGCTTCTAAACAACCAACATTCATTTTAAAAAACTATTGCAGCCCGCTATGAACACGCTTTCGTCAATTGACTACGTAATTTTTGTACTCTACTTCATACTGGTAGCCAGTTATGGCTTCTATGTATATAGAAAAAGAAAAACCCAGGAACACGACTCCAAAGCATTCTTCCTGGCCGAAGGTTCACTTACCTGGTGGGCCATTGGCGCTTCGCTCATTGCCTCCAATATTTCTGCCGAACAGTTTATTGGCATGAGTGGTGAAGGTTTTTTTGTGGGTACCGCGGTAGCGGCCTATGAGTGGATCGCTGCAGTAGCGCTGATAATTATTGCCGTTTGGTTCATGCCGGTGTATTTGAAGAACCGCATTTTCACCATGCCGCAGTTCCTGAAAACGCGGTATAATGATTCGGTGGCATTGATCATGGCCATCTTCTGGTTATTCCTGTACATCCTGGTAAACCTCACTTCTATCTTATACCTGGGCGCCACCGCCATCACCGGTTTGGTGAGCGAAGCCAAATTAGGCACGCCGGAATACTCAAACATGCTGCACATGCTCATGATCGGCCTGTCGGTTTTTGCGTTGATCATCACATTGGGCGGCATGAAAGTAATTGGTTATACCGACGTAATTCAGGTAGCTGTTCTAATCATCGGTGGCCTGGCTACCACTTACCTCGCTTTATCAATAGTAGGTGAAAGATTAGGCGCGGGCAGCGGCGCCATCGCCGGCTTTAAAGCCCTGATGAACGATTCGCCCGAACACTTTAAAATGATCTTACCCAAACCGGCGGCCACAACGGGAACAATTGGCACCCCACTTAACCTCGACATTCAGAAATGGGTGGTGTTACCTGGTATTGCCATGTACTTCGCCGGTCAGTGGATCGTGAACCTGAACTACTGGGGTTGCAACCAGTACATCACACAACGCGCCCTGGGCGCCGATCTGCAAACTGCCCGTACGGGTATCCTGTTTGCCGGTTTGCTGAAACTGATGATGCCCATCATTGTAATGCTGCCTGGTATTGCTGCATTCGTATTATATAAACACCATCAACTGCCTGGTTTCACTGGTGGAAAAGACGGCGCTTATTCAGCCATCCTGGGCTTTTTGCCCACCGGGTTGAAAGGGTTGTCGATCGCTGCTCTTACGGCTGCTATTGTGGCTTCCCTCGCCGGAAAACTGAACAGTATCTCTACCATCTTTACGCTGGATATCTTTAAAAAATATATTGCTAAAGAACAGGCTGATGAAAAGAAACTGGTGATCACCGGCCGCTATACTGTATTGGCCGCCATCATCCTGGCTATCCTGTTTACCTGGAAAGACCTGTTGGGTATTGGTGGTGAGGGTGGTTTTACCTTCATTCAGAAATACACCGGTTTTATTAGCCCGGGTGTATTCGCCATGTTCCTGCTGGGTATGTTCTGGAAACGTACCACTGGTACGGCAGCTGTAGTAGGTGTAATACTTGGATTTGTGCTCGCCGTATTCTTCAACAACTATGCGGTTGGTCTTTTTGGTAAAGAAACCTGGTTATATACCGCTTACACATATGAAGTACCTGGTAAAGATGGTTTGCCTGTAGCTGTTACTGAAATTCCATTCCTCATTAACATGGGTTGGTCGTTTGTGATAACAGTGGCTACCATGATCGGTATCAGCCTGGCCGGACCAAAAGTAAATCCGAAAGCCTTTGTGACCGATAAGAGTATGATGAAATTACAACCTCGCACCATTGCGTTAATAGTAACTACATTGATCCTGTTAACTGCATTGTATGTGAAGTTCTGGTAGATAGCTATTTCAACGGTAATAAAAATGCCCTGACAGTAACGTCAGGGCATTTTCGTTTATAAGGTACAAGTTGATCAGTTGACCAGTTAACCAGTTGACCAGTTAACCAGTTGACCAGTTAACCAGGTAAAATCTTTAATTCACTTTTATATTAACCTCGCTCCTGTTATCGGCAGCTACTTTAATTAACACCAGCTGATTTAGTTCATCGTAACTCCAGTTCGCAGGCTTGCCATTTTCAGTAATGGCAGCAGGCTTTTTGTTCAAATGCAGTTTTATTATCCAGCTATGTGGAGCGGGGGTGAATTTTCCGCTGGGTTTATTAATTGTAATTACATTTCCGATGGCAGTAATTTTAGTTGCAGCGAATTCTCCTTGTTGATACTTAAGACTTTTGCCATCATCTTCATATAAATTGAATTCAGTATCCGGGCCGGGATATACATCCAGGGTGATGGCATCCACCGGTTTCTCATCTACATATTTCATTACAGGTTGGGAAGGAATAATGCTGCCTGCTTTTACATACAGGGGCAATGAATCCAATGGTGTTACTACATTCCAGTAACGACCGCCGGCAACGGGTTTACCCGTCCAGTAATTATACCAGTTACCTTGGGGCAGGTATACCGTTCTTGTTTGAGCGCCTTTGGTGGTAACCGGGCATACCATCAGGTTATCGCCCAGCATATACTGGTCGGTAATGTTATATACATTCTCATCATGCTGATAATTCAGCACCAATGCCCGCATCATCGGCATCCCCGTTTTATACTGTTCATACGAGGTGCTGTACAGGTAGGGCAACAAACTATAGCGGATTGAATCGTACTTTTTAAAATTGCGCAGGGCGTCATCACCATAGTTCCAGGGTTCTTTATAACCCGGATGGTCCATGCCAAACACCATGGCCAGCGGACTAAACATGCCAAACTGCACCCAGCGGATGTAGAGCTCAGGATCGGCCTGGTGTTCAAATCCGCCCATACAATGCGTCCAGTAACCAACACCGGAAACACCAATATTCAAACCCGCTGTAATTACCGGTTGAAAATACTGCCACTCACTGGGCCAGTCACCCGCAAAAATGAAGGGATAGCGTTGAATACCAGCATAGCCTTCGCGGGTATGGTTCAGTCCACGAATGCCATTGTATTGCTGGAATTTTTCAAAAGCCCCTTTGGCATAAGCAATGGGAAATACGTTGTGCAGGGCGGCGATCTCTTTTCCCTGCGGCCCTGTTTTTTCGCTTTCGTTGGCCAGGGCGCCAAAAGCGCTGCCTTCATCCGTCTTCAGGAATCTGGCGCCAATGGAAGCTACGCGTAATACGCCGTGCTGCCACCACCAGTTCACTGCATTGCTGTCGAAGAAGTTTACAAACTCACCGGCATAATTCCCTTCCGGATAGGTATACTTTAATTTTTGTGCGGTATCCAGCAATTCCAATTTGTTGCCATTATCAAAACGCGGGCTTAAATGCAATCCTACCATACCGTAATGCATTGCATACAGGCTGTCGAACATGGCGGCTGGGTTCTTAAAGGTTTCGCGCCATTCAAAAGAAGTAGCACCCTTGCCACCGGTCTTACCAAAAATGCGCCAGGTGCTATCCAGCCATAACAAGTCGGCGGGAATACCCATTTCACGCAGCTTGCGCGCCAGTTCAATTACATATTGGTCAGAAGTATTTTGTTCATATCCCCAGGTGCCGCCTGAGTAGGTGCCTACATGCAACCCCAATGCGAATTTGGGCAATAAAGGCGAACGACCGGTCAGTGTGGTGTAATCCATCAACAGTTCAGGAAATGTTGGCCCAACCATAAAGTAGTAATCAAGTTCTCCCCCACCCGCACTAAAGCTATATGCCTGTGCATTGGAAGCACCCATATCCCACGTGGTGGGATAGGCGTTGTGAAAGAAAATACCATAGCCTTTTGTGCTCATGAAAAACGGCACGGGGCTATAATTTGCTTCCAGGATATTATAAGCGCCCACCGCGTGGGGCAAACCTGTTCCCCGCCCTACGTTCAGCGTCAATTTCTTCTGGCGGCGATCTAAGAAATCCATGCGTTCACCAAAACCAAAGAAGTGTTCATCGGCGCCCAGCTTTTTTATACAACCTACCGTATCTGCATTTTTATAGCTGCCGTTGTCTGCCGACAACAACTCGTTCTTCGCATTATATACTTCAATGCGAAAAGGCGATTTGTTCACCTTTATTTTTAGACCGGAAGAAGTCAATAAAAAATCTCCGGTATTTTGTTTTGCAGTAACGGCTACCGGTTGAAAGTTATATTGTTTCACCATCCAGGGTTCGTTATCGGCAAAACTGCCCGTCCAGCTGATTCTGACCCTGAACATGGAAGGCGTACAAAACTCAATAATGGTTTTGTTGCCCGTATTGGTAAAATAAAAACGGTTGCCTTCCTGTTTAAAACCCGACTGGTAATTACCTGCGGTTTGCTGCGCCAACATTCCCACTGAAAACACCATCCCTGTCAGCAACAGCACTATTCTCCTCCTCATCGTATAGTGCTTATTTAATTTTTCAATTTATAGATCTCGCTACCTGCCAGTAAAAAACAGCCCAGGCCATAATCTTCAAAATCAGGGATGTGATCATAGGTAACAGGCTGTCCATCTTTTGGTTCTTTACCGGTTCCCTGTACATAACCCAGCATCCCATCGGGGTGAACACAATCTTTCACCAGCGCATTCCATGCTTTCAGCATAATGGGTCTGTACGTTGCTTTATCAATAAGATTGTTGTTGATGCCCCAGGCCATGCCATATACAAACAAAGAAGTACCGGTTAACTCTTTACCGCCATAGTTGGTAGAATCGGCCAGGCTTACATTCCAGAAACCATCTTTACGTTGTAAGGGGATCAGGGCCTTCAGCATGTCTTTATAATCCTGCATGTATTCATTGTAATGCGGATCGCTTTTAGGCAACGTTTGCAGTGTGCGCACCAATGCCGCTACTACCCAGCCATTGCCACGGCTCCAGTAACAGCTGGCTCCGTTTGGTTCTTTATAAGGAGGATCAAAATCCTTATCGCGCCACCAAAGATGACCAATGGGATCGTACAAGCCATTATCGCCATGTTTGTGTTTGGTGTAGGCATACATTTCATACATGCGGTTGTAGTAGCTGGTATCGTTGAATAATTTACCCAGGCGTACATACACGGGCATACCCATTTGCAAGGCATCTACCCAACTCCAGTCATCTATTTTAGATGTAGCTTTCATGGAGTCGATAGACGCTTTTATATCTTTAATGCGTTCTTCTTTTTTATCAAGCAGGTACAGGTCAATATAGGTTTGACCGCAGCAATGGTTATCGGCATTGCGGTTTTTAATTCCACCGTTCAATCCCCAGTTGTGTTTGGCGCCCCAGTCAATGGCATAGTCCAGGTATTCTTTCTTTTTATCGATGCTGTACAGAGCCATCAACCCCTCGTAGTATACGGCGCGGGTCCAGATGTTGCTGGGCCGTTCTTTATTGGTGACAATGGTTTTACCCGCATCGGGCCACTTATTCATGAAATACTGGTTGGTCAAACGCATGGCGGCCAGCACGTCTTTTTTAGCAGGCGCTTTTTGCGCCTGTAATGAAGTGGTCAGCAATAACGCCCCAGCTAATAATAGTCTCATTCTATCAAACATAGTATGCTTAGTTTACTTTAGGTTTCAATTCATC
>JAJKIL010000435.1 GCA_021154515.1 Niastella sp.
ATAACAGTGATAATCCTTTTAAGAGTCCCTGGAACGGCTACCATTTTACCTACGAGCATTATGGCGATGTGACGGACAATGATCCCAAAAACCTCACCGCCCAAACCATCACTTTTGATGTAGGCCAGATCAAGGACAGCGGCAATACCATTCTCATGTTCATGCTGATGAATTTTGAAAACGGCAAAATGGTGCAATCTTCTACCGTTATCTGTATGTTTAAATAGCGGTTAACAGAAACATAATAATCCACAATAATATTTGGCATTTTTCTACTTTCCCCATTCTTTTTGATCGATTTTGTCAAAAAGGGTGGGGTTTGAGTATTTTATTACACATAACCACGGTCAATTTTTGTTAATCATTACCTTATGTTGTAATAAACTATATATTATTCTTCAGGCTTATGATTTGCATTATGGAGTGGGGTTCCATGCAAAACCTTTATGGGGATTGACCACTAAATTCTTTTGAGTGATAGAACATGAGTTGCTTCGATAGGGGATATTTAGTTTTTCCATTTTTTTAATTATTAACGATTGCTACTAACATTTCACAAACTTTTTCGTGTTTGTTAGGGCAACTTTTATTGCTTAAACAAAATAAGAACGTGTATGCAACGATCAACTTATGTGGTTATTATGGCTGGTGGTATTGGCTCTCGTTTTTGGCCGGTAAGCAGAACAGACTATCCCAAACAATTTCTTGATATATTGGGAACTGGTGAAACATTGATCCAGCAAACATTCCGTCGGTTCGAACGGTTAGCGCCTCTGGAAAATATTTATGTAGTTACTTCTACAGATTATACCGGTATTGTAGAAAAGCAATTACCGCTGTTACCAAAAGAAAATATCTTAAGCGAGCCCGATAGAAAAAATACAGGTCCATGTATCGCCTACGCTTCCTTTAAAATATTGCAAAAAGACTCAAATGCTTCTATTATAGTGGCGCCTGCCGATCACCTGATCCTTGACCAGCAGGAGTTTGAGGCCGTTTGTACAAAGGGATTGCAGTTTGTTGAAACATGCGATGCACTCCTTACCATTGGAATAAAACCATCATATGCCAATACTGGGTATGGATATATACAATTCAATAAAGAGGCAGGTAAAGATGGGGTACACCGGGTAATTACTTTCACTGAGAAACCCGATGCGCAACGCGCGGCAAAATTTGTAAGTAGTGGGGAATACCTGTGGAACTCAGGAATTTTTGTGTGGAAGGCACGGTCAATTATTAATTCAATTGAAAAATATCTCGGTGATCTGTATCAATTGTTTAAAGAAAAACAAAATTGGCTTGGAACAAGTTTTGAGAGATTAATGATCGCCGATATTTACGCTGTATGTGAAAATGTGTCGATCGATGTTGGAGTAATGGAAAAAGCAAAAAACGTATTCATCCTTCCGGCATCATTCAGATGGAGTGATTTAGGTACCTGGAACAGTGCGTGGGAAAACATGGGTAAAGATGTTCGTAATAATGCAGTGGCGGGCAATGGCGTACTGGTAATAGATACTACCCAATGCGTGGTACATGCCTACAATGAAAAGCTGGTGGTGTTACAGGGCCTGCATAATTATATAGTGGTTGATACAAAAGATGTGTTGTTGATCTGCCAGAAAGAGAAGGAACAGGATATAAAACAGTATGTGAATGAAGTAAAGAAGTTGAAAGGCGAACGCTATCTGTATTCTGTTAACGACAATATAAAACCAGCCCCTGCAGTAGTTGAACGTGTTTATTAAGTAGAAGGGTTTGTAAACTGATAATCATAATAAAACAATTTTTAAACACATGTTGCACATAAAAATAATATGATATACGCTGATAATGTGCAAGCTTTTTGATAGATACAGCCTGACCTTAACGACCTCTTACGCTTGCCATTAAAAAAACACCCTGCCTTTGGCCTAGTAGATCCTGATTTGTTTGGGGATATTCCCCATGTAGCTGAAATGCTTTTTAAGCAAAATTAAATAACATATATGGGTTATAGGAAATGGACGCAGCCATTTAAATGGCGTGCATTACATGGCTTTTGCATTTTATTTTTAATACTTGTGAGTGCATCCTGCACAAATACCAGGAAGGCCGTATATTTTTCCGGTCAGCAAACTGGTTCTTTTCAACCACCCGCCATGCCCAAACCGGTTATCCAAAACAATGATCTGTTGAGTATAACTGTAAGCAGTTTGAATCCTGAAGCATCGGCAATATTTAATACACCAGGCGGTACCAATAATAATACTAATAATAGTGTGGTCACTCCTACCACAACAACAGCTACCGGTTATCTGGTTGATGGAGAAGGTAACATTCAATTCCCGTTTTTAGGAACGGTTAAAGCGTCTGGAATGACAAAAGACGAATTGAAAGATAAACTGACAAAAACGCTGGTAGATAAAAAGCTGTTGGTTGATCCCATTATCGCCGTTCGTTTCCTCAACTTCAAAGTTACGGTGTTAGGCGAAGTGGCGCATCCTACCGTGGTAACCGTGCCCAGTGAAAGTATCACTTTGCTGGAAGCATTGGGGTTGGCAGGTGATTTGACTATTTATGCTCAGCGGGATAACGTGCTTGTTATCCGTGATGAGGATGGTAAAAAGCTTACCCACCGGTTAAACCTTAATTCTACAGAATTATTCTCTTCACCATACTATTATTTAAGATCGAATGATGTGGTGTATGTGGAACCAAATAAAGCAAAAGTAGCCAGCACAGGACGTGCTCAAACATGGCTGCCAATTATATTCAGTGCATTATCTCTGGGCGTAATCGTCGTAGATCGTTTAACAAGATAAAAAATATTTTATTATGCAAGTGACACACAAAAACGGACTGGAAATGGAGAGCAGGGAAACCAGCGCTGCACAGTTGTGGAACCGTTATGTCTCGTACTGGCCCTGGTTTGTATTCCTGTTGTTACTGGCAATAGGCGGGGCTTGCCTGTACATGCGGTTTGCTATTCCAAAGTATGAGTCCACCGCACGGTTATTAATTAAAGATGAAAAGAAAGGGGTGGAAGATTCGAAAGGGCTTGAATCACTCAACCTGATCTCTACCAAAAAGATCCTGGAGAATGAAATAGAGGTCTTATCGTCCCGCACCCTGGTAAAGGAAGTGGTAAACAATTTACAATTGTACGCCCCCGTATATGAAGAAAGAAAGTTCAATTCCTGGATGGAATCGAACAAATGGATTGCTGACAATCCGGTTACCGGCTGGATGTCAAGAAAAGGCGTTTCCCCCGGCGGATTACCTGCCTATACCACCTCCCCGGTAATAGTAAAGGTAAAAAGTCCTGACAGCCTGCGGGAAGTGCTCAAAGTGCCTTTTGTTTATGACAGGGCTCAACAGAAAGTAGTATTAGGTGCAGAAGGATATCCAATCAATGAGTGGGTAGAAACCCGGTATGGCACCTTGCAGTTTTCTCCTAACCCCCGTTTAACCGATTCAACTTATTTACCAAACGGACAATTTTATTTCTCTTTACAGGAGCCCAAGAAAGCAATTGCCGATATTCAGAACCGGTTGGTGATTGCATCGGCCAGTAAATTATCTTCCATTCTCAACCTCACTATTCGCGATGAGGTGCCCGAACGCGGGGAAGATATCCTGAATGAATTGCTTTCGTCCTATAACGTGGCTATGTTGAAAGATAAAAACACCCTGGCTGCTAATACGCTTAAGTTTGTAGAAGACAGGTTGAACCACGTATCGCGCGATCTGAGCGGCATTGAAAAAAAGATCGAAAGCTATAAATCATCGCAGGAAGCTGTGGATGTAAGCGAGCAGGGTAAATTGTTCCTGGAAAACGTAAGCGCCAACGACCAGAAGCTGAGTGAGATCGATATGAAACTGGCGGCGCTTGACCAGGTAGAGCATTATGTAAAGGCAAAAGATAACAGCAGCAGCATTGCACCTTCTACTTTAGGCGTAACTGATCCCGTGTTATCGAGCCTGCTTGATAAATTATATGAGAAGGAGCTGGAATACGAAAAGAAGAAATCAACAACTGGTGAAGGTAACCCATTGTTAACTTCCGTAACTGACCAGATCAACCGGATCAAACCCGGGATCCTGGAGAATATTCAAAACCAGCGGAAAAATTTACAGGCCAGTAAATCGAATCTGTCCACTACCAACAGCTCTTATACTTCCGTATTACAAACCATTCCTAAAAAGGAACGTGACCTGATAGAAATAAGCCGGCAGCAAAACACCATGCAAAGCATTTATGCATTCCTGTTGCAGAAGAAAGAAGAAACAGCACTTTCCTATGCAGCCAATGTATCTGACAGCCGCATAGTAGACCGCGCCTCTTCAACAGTAACACCGGTTAGTCCAAAAACGCCGATCGTATTTGCAATTGCGATAGTGGTAGCTGTGGCATTCTTTGTGGTATGGGTTACTTTGAAGGAATTGTTCAGTAGAAAGATCATGTATCGCCAGGATATTGAACGGCTGACCAGTCATCCGATCATTGCAGAGATCTCCAGAAGCAAGGATAAGAACCCGATCGTGATAGGCGCGAACAACCGCACGTTTGTGGCGGAGCAATTCCGTAAACTACGGGTGGCGCTCAATTACCTGGGTGTAAATACCACGCATAAAAAAGTACTGGTTACTTCAGGTATTTCGGGTGAAGGGAAAAGTTTTATTGCTACCAATCTCGCACTGAGCATGGCATTGACCGGAAAAAAAGTGGTGTTGTTGGAAATGGACCTGCATAGTCCGGCCATTAGCGAGAACATGGGCGTAGACAGGGAAGTAGGTATGTCAAGTTATTTGCTGGGTACCCGCGAACCGGAAGAGATCATCAAACGCACGGAGCTAAATGATAATTTATTCTTTATTCCTGCGGGGCCATTGTCGGGAAATCCAACCGAATTATTAATGAGTAACAGGCTGCCCGAGTTATTAAATTACCTCGATGCCATCTTTGATTACATTATCATCGATTCGGCGCCGGTTGCCCCGGTAACAGATGCGTACATTATATCGCCTTTATGCGACGCTACCTTATATATTATCAGGCACCGACATACTCCAAAAGTGCTGGTTGAACAGATCGATAAGAACAGTAAAGTGAATATCCTGAAGAATATGGCCATTGTGTTTAATGGCATCCGTCCCCGCGGCTTTGGTAAACACCATTATGGCTACGGCTATGGTTATGGAGACGGATATGTATACAAAGAAAAAAGAAGTAAAAAGAATTCATTTAAGCCTATATAAGATCAACATCAGGGGGTAAGGGTGGGGCATCCTCAAAAGGGTGACCACCCCTACAAACCTCTCTCAGGAATTACAGCGACAGTACAACAAGTTGAAAATTAATTGCCGGTTACGGGCCCTGTAACTGAGTTGGGCGGAGCCTGTTTGTAACTCAAAACTCAAAATCAAAGAAGCATATGGAAGCGAATAAGAAATGGTATGCCGTATATACACGGCCACGTTGGGAAAAGAAGGTAGCCGATCTGCTGGTAAAAAAGCACATTGAGAGTTATTGTCCTTTGAACAAAATAGTTCGTCAATGGGCCGATAGAAAAAAATTAGTACTGGAGCCTTTGTTCACCTCATATGTTTTTGTTCACACTACTCCTCAGGAGCATTTGGCCATAAAACAAACAGATGGCATTCTCAATTTCGTATACTGGCTGGGACAACCGGCCGTTATTCGCGATGAGGAAATAGATGCGGTAAAACAATTTCTCGATGA
>JAJKIL010000436.1 GCA_021154515.1 Niastella sp.
AAAAAAATTAATTCTCTACGATATCTTCAAATCAGTAAGGCTACGAAATGTATGCATTTTGAGTTGTTTCTGAATCATGAAAAATGAATGCTTAAATTTATATTGAAAGTTTGGGCAGTCGTTTAACAATCAGTAATTTGGCATATAACATGTATTGCACCATCATGACGAAATATTGCGAAAAAATCGGGCGGAAAGGGCTCCTGGTAGCACTGTTGCTGGTTGCTTTTCCCTTCATTAGTACCGCTCAGAAGATCACCTATTCCGAAGCAGAAAGGGAAGACAGCCGTCGTACAGATTTTGAGATCATTGGGAAAATAGGTGAGAATATCCTGGTTTTTAAAAATAACCGGAACGAAAACGCCATCAGCGTTTACAACCAGGATATGAAATTATTGGAACGGGTGAAAGTTGATGCGTTAGACGACCGTTGGATCAATGTGGATTTTGTGCCGTACACCGATCACGTATGGATGATCTACCAGTTTCAGCGCAGAAGCATAGTGTATTGCATGGCGGTTAAGCTCGATGCCAATGCCAAACGCCTCACTGAGCCGGTAGAACTGGATACTACCCGCATTGGCTGGGCTGCCAGTAATAAATTGTACACCACCGTCTTCAGCGACGACAAGCAAAAGATCATGGTGTTCAAGATCAATAATAAGAATCCCAAAAACTTCCTGTTCACCACCCTGTTGTTCAATGGCGAAATGCAATTGCAGAACAAGCACCATATGAGCATGGCCATGGAAGAGCGGAACGATTTTTTTACCGACTTCCTGCTGGATAATGATGGGGATATGGTGTTTGGCAAATTTGTGCGAAAGAACGGGAGCGATTACATCACCAACCTGGAGCTGATTATTAAAAAAGCGGGCGAGGAGAAATTCACTACCCGCGACCTGGAACGTAAAGACGAACGGGTACTGGATGAAGTGAAGGTAAAAATTGACAATACTAACAAGCGTTATTTGTTTTCGGCCCTGTATTATAAGCAAAAACGAGGCAATGTAGAAGGGTTGTACACCGTGATTTGGGATAAAACAGCCGATTCGGTGCTCAGGGAACAAATGCTCACCTTTAACGACGACCTGCGTAAACAGGCCAAGGGGCCCGATGCCAACCTGCGCATTGCCTTTAATGACTATTTCATTAGTGATATTATCATAAAGCGCGATGGCGGTTATTTACTTACTGCAGAATCAATGTATACTACATCGCGCGGTGGTACGTTTAATAGGTGGGATTACCTGGGTTGGAACAACCCCTGGTCGTCGCCACTCGACTATAATTACTGGTCGCCCTATTATAGTCCCTGGCGGTCGCCCTGGAACAGGTATGGAGGTTCAGCTGCTACCCGGTATCATGCAGAAAACATCATGGTGCTGTCGTTCGATAAGGATGAAACACTGCAATGGAGCAATGTGATCTCCAAAACGCAGTTTGACGATGAAACGGATGCCCTGGTATCGCATACCTTGATGAATACAGGCGGCGAGTTGCATTTTTTATTTAACTTATACGAACGCAGGACCTTATTGTTGAACGATCACAGTGTTGACGCCGAAGGTAAAATTACCCGGCACCCAACACTGAAAAACCTGGAAAGAGGCGTGGAATTCATGCCCAGACTGGGTAAGCAGTTAAGCACCAATTCCATACTCGTTCCCTGTCAATACAGAAACTATCTTACGTTCGCCAAAATTGAATTTTAAATTACTGTTTGAGTGACAGGAATATTCAAGCAAAAAACCTCCAGCAATATCCTGTTATTGCTGGTTTATGGTTTAATTCTGAAATTTAATTGCTTTCTGCACCCTGCCGGTCCAATACAACAACCGGAAGATCACTTCTTATACAACTGGCTCATTGAGTGGTTAAAACCACTGCATATACCGGCGGTTATATACGTGCTCATCACTTTTTTGCTGCTCTACGGCCAGGCGCTTTTATTCAATCGCATTTGTAACGACCAGAAGCTATTGCCCCGGCAAAATTATCTGGCGGCCATGGCGCATATGCTCACCACCTCGCTTTTTGTGGAGTGGAATTATTTTTCGGCCCCGCTGCTGGCCAATACCTTTCTCATCTGGATCTTTTACCGCATGACCACCCTGCCCACTATTCAAAAACCGGGACCAACCATTTTTAGTATTGGGGTGCAAATAGGCATTGTTACATTATTATACCGCCCGGCGGTTGTATTTGTATTGCTGATCTTGCTGGCCCTGTTCATTATGCGGCCTTTTCGCCTTAGGGAGTGGGCTATAAATATCCTGGGTATTACCATGCCGTATTATTTTCTGGCGTTGGTGCTGTATCTGGGTAACAAATGGGACTGGAACAAGATAAAACCGGCTTTTAGCATCGGTTTGCCTGCCATTCCCTCATCGGTATATACCACCATCAGCATAACCCTGTTGATTATACCATTTATGATCGGGGGATATTATGTACAGGCCAACCTCAACAAAATGTACATTCACGTACGAAAAAGCTGGAGCCTGTTGTTGCTGTACCTGATTATGGCCATGCTGATTATTATGGCCGATGGCGGCAATAATTACATCAGCTGGATGTTGTGTTCGGTGCCCATTACCGGCTTTCACGCCGCCGCTTATTTTTATCTCAATTCCCGCCGCCTGCCCATGATCATTCACTGGATCTTGTTTGGATATGCGATCTATCTTAATTACTGGCTTATCTAATAAATTGATAATTATAATTTTATAGTAGCTGTTCCAGGTTCCGGGCTTCAAGTTTCAACGATTCATACCTGTAACCTGTAACTTGGAACCTGTAAACGCAACTTGTGTTATCTTTGCACCTTATTTGTTCAAATTCCCGCTTAAAACAATAAATATTACCAGATGAAATTTGGTGTTGTAGTTTTCCCCGGCTCCAATTGCGATCGCGATATGCAGGATGCCTTGCAAAATGATCTGAATCAGGAAGTAATTATGTTATGGCATAAGGAAAAGGACCTTAGTATGTTCACTACAGAAGACTGTATCGTGCTGCCGGGTGGTTTTTCTTATGGCGATTACCTGCGTACAGGCGCCGTTGCCCGGTTCAGCCCTATTATGCAAAGCGTGATAGAGTTTGCCAATAAAGGCGGCAAAGTGCTGGGAGTTTGTAATGGTTTTCAAATATTATGTGAGGCGCGTTTATTGCTCGGCGCATTATTACGCAATGCCAATCAACAGTTTATTTGCAAGAATGTATACATTAAAGGCGTAGGGTCTGATAAAGCACTGAAAATACCTATCGCGCATGGCGAAGGAAGATATTTTGCAGATG
Source organism: Niastella sp. (assembly GCA_021154515.1). Taxonomy (GTDB): domain Bacteria; phylum Bacteroidota; class Bacteroidia; order Chitinophagales; family Chitinophagaceae; genus Niastella. The sequence continues at coordinate 3,301 of JAJKIL010000436.1, forward strand.
AAGCTACGTTAGATAAACTGGAGAAAAATAACCAGGTAATATATCGTTATTGCAACGAAAATGGCGAGGTTACACAACTGAGCAACCCAAATGGCGCTATTCGCAATATCGCCGGAATATGTAATGAAGGACGCAATGTGTTTGGCATGATGCCTCATCCTGAAAGAGCCACCAATCAATCATTGGGTAATACCGATGGACACATTGTTTTACAGTCATTGCTCATAGGGGCGAATGCCGTTGCCAACCAAAAAGCTGCGTTGGTAAATTTTTAAATAATTATTAAGATAATTTGTTACACTTTTGGAACAGGTAAACTGTTTTAATAAGTAAACAAAAACAACATGAAGGTAACTCTGCTCTCACTTTTGGTAATGATGATTAGTGCTGTGTCATTTGCACAGTCAAGTACTCAGGTTAAATGGACTTTTTCTTCAAAGAAAATAGCCGATAAAACATATGAAGTGCACGCGACAGCAACTGTCACGGGCAACTGGCATATTTATTCTCAAAATGTAGGAGTGGATGGACCTATCCCTACTGCCTTTACTTTCACCAAGAATCCATTGGTTACTTTGGATGGACAGCCAAAAGAAACCGGCAAGCTGATAACGAAAGATGAAGAAGTTTGGGGTGGAAAAGTACGATATTACGAAAACAAGGTTGAATTTATACAGTTGGTCAAAGCAAAAAGCGCCGCAAAAACCAATGTGGCCGGTAAAGTAGAGTATATGGTTTGTAACGATGAAAAATGTTTACCGCCATCAGAAACAACTTTCTCTGTTGCCATCGGTGGTTAAAGCTGTATAATGTAAATTAATAAATGATATAAACGGGTTCTTATTGATAAGAACTCGTTTGTTTTTTAAATTCAACCAGTATCTGTTTTATGAAACATTTTGTATGGAGTTTAATAATGCTGCTTTTTATTAACTCCACTGTGGTTAAGGGCCAGGATTCAACTGCTTACCAATGGGAAGTATCCGGTAAAAAAATACAGGATAAAGTATACGAATTAACCTTCTCAACAACAGGCAGCCCTAAATGGCAATTATACGGCCCCAATGAAGTGATCAGCGATGTGCCGGCTGTAGAACTGGAGCTGGCCGATTCTTCCATTAAAATAACAAAACCATTTAAAGAGGCAGGCGATAACAAAGCGTTCAAAAATCCGATTTTTGACAATGCTTCTTTTAAAATATACGAAGGCAAAGCCGCTTTTACCGCAACGATAACTTTTACCGGCGATGTACCTGCGAAATTATTAGGTACTTTTCGCTATACCTATGGAAAGAACGATGAGTTCTATCCGTTAAATGCATATGCTTTTTCCGTACCGCTCGAAGGCGGGGTGGCCGCAACGGATGATATCCGGGTACAATCGTTCGATCTGAAACACCCGGTAAGCGGTTGTGGTGATGATAATACCGGCGGTAAAGGCATGCTCAGCATTTTCTTCCTGGGTATGCTTGGTGGCTTTATAGCTTTATTTACACCCTGCGTTTTCCCGTTGATCCCATTAACGGTTTCGTTCTTTACCAAACAGTCTAAAGACAAAAAGAAAGGAGTAACCAACGCTCTCCTGTATGGGCTCTCTATTTTCCTGATATATATTTTACTGAGTATCCCCTTCCATTTAGTGAGCGGTGTAAACCCCGAGATCCTCAATAACATCAGCACCAACGTGTGGCTGAATATCATTTTCTTTCTCATTTTTGTGTTCTTTGCCATTTCGTTCTTTGGTTATTTTGAAATTGGTTTGCCCAGCGGGCTCGCCAATAAAATTGATTCGCGTTCGGGCATGAGCAGCCTGGGTGGCATCTTCTTTATGGCAATGACCCTGGCAATAGTTTCTTTCTCCTGTACAGGCCCCATCCTGGGCTCATTACTCGCAGGTACGGCTGCTGAAGGTGCGTGGCCCTTAACAGTAGGGTTGGCTGGTTTTGGGCTTGCCCTGGCCCTGCCATTTGCTTTATTTGCCATGTTCCCCGGTTGGTTACAATCGTTACCCAAAGCGGGTGGCTGGTTAGGCAGCGTAAAAGTGGTGCTGGGTTTTCTGGAGCTGGCCATGGCCGTGAAGTTTTTATCAAATGCCGACCTGGTAAAACAATGGGGCCTCTTAAAAAGAGAAGTATTTATTGGTATTTGGGTAATCGTGGGCGTTTTGATCGTGTTGTACTTATTGGGTAAGATCAAATTCCCGCACGATAGCCCGGTTAAGAAGTTCAGCAAAACAAGGATCGCGTTTATTGTTTTGTTTGCCGCTGCTACCCTGTATATTATTCCGGGGCTTACCAATACGCACAGCGCCAACCTGGGGCTCATCAGTGGTTTTCCGCCCCCACTTTCTTATAGTCTGTATAAAGAGCCGGGGAATAGCAAGAACAAAATTGAACCTTTGCGGAACGATTATAAAGAAGCCCTGGCACGCGCTAAAAGGGAAAATAAACCAGTATTGATTGACTTCACCGGCTGGGCCTGTGTGAACTGCCGCCGCATGGAAGAGAACGTTTGGACCGATAAAGAGGTAGGCGCTTTGATTAAGGATAATTTCATCATTGTATCGCTGTATGTTGATGAAAGAAGGACGTTACCGGCAACGCAGCAGGTTGATTTCACCACCAAGACCGGTTCGCAAAAGAAGATCATTACGGTAGGGGATAAATGGGCTACTTTTCAATCAGAGAACTTTGATGCGGTAGCGCAACCCCAATATGCCATCATTAGTCCCGATCAGAAAGTACTGACAAAAACAAAAGGCTATACACCCAGTGCAAAGGAATTTGCGCAATGGCTGGAGTGTGGTGTGGATGCGTATAAGAAAGGGCAGGGAAATGCTTCAAAATAAGCCGTAAAGAGACTAAATAAAAGGATACCGTTTCGGCTCAACTCATAAAAAAACACCCCGCTCAGCCTGAGTGGGGTGTTCAATTAGGCGTCATTCTGTTCCAGCCTTCCGGCAAGCAAGCAATTCAGGAAAATGGGCCCGGATGGAGGGCCAGAATGACAATATTTTTACTTTCTCGAATCGTTATCTCAAATCTAAGCAGCTCGTTCCGTTCCCTAATCAGAAAATGCTGTTAAATTTTTTTCTGAAGTACCCAAAGTAAAAAAGTCCTACAAAGCGATCTTTTTTTGTAAC
>JAJKIL010000437.1 GCA_021154515.1 Niastella sp.
CCAAGAGGGGAGCGGTATTGGGAAGAATATACTTCGGCAGAACCGCACCATGGTATTGGGTTGCAGATCATCAATGACCAGGCCGGGCCGCTCGCTACATTTTCGGGGTATGTTACCTATGCTTATCATATTGGTATCAGTCCGCGTACAAGCATTGCCGCTGGTTTTGGCGCCGGGTTTTCCCGGGTAGGACTGCATACTGATAAGCTGCAATTTGCTGTACCGGTTGATCCGGCTGTGTATAACAGCGGAACGCTCAACAAATTCAACCCTGATTTCAGCGCCGGATTATACCTGTATTCAGCCGATTATTTTGTTGGGTTATCCGCTCAACAGATCGTTCCGCAGAAAATTGATTTTGTAGAAAATACGGTGAAACAAAGCGGTGGCCGGTTACTTCCTCATGTGTTCGCTACAACCGGCTACCGTTTTTTATTGAATGAAGATCTCAATTTTATTCCCTCTGTGTTGGTGAAATACATCAATCCATTGCCGGTGCAGGTAGATGTAAACGCCAAACTGCAATACCAGGATTTTTTATGGTTGGGCGCCAGCTACCGCATGAAATATGGGTTTGCCGGCATGGTGGGCATCAATGTATCGAACAGAGTGCAGGTGGGATACTCCTATGATTATTCTACCACCACCCTGAACCAGTATAGTCATGGTACGCATGAGCTTGTAATTGGGTTTATCATCGGCAATAAATACGACGATGGATGTCCGAGAAATGTTTGGTAAAAATTCATTAGCTAAAAGAAATTAATAAACGATGTTTTTAAAGAAATATGGTTGTGTAGCGGTGCTGGTTTTGTTGCAGGGATTTTTTATCCGTGCAATTGGGCAACAAATGCCTGTTAAGCGATGTGCAACCATGGAGGTGCTGCAACGTTCCCTTGAAAAAGACGAGACCCTGCGCGCGAGATATGAAAACGACAAACAGCTTATTCAACAGCTGGCGGCTGAACGGGTCAGTGATCCAGGCGCCCGGGTAGAAGCGACACCGGTATACATTCCGGTGGTATTTCATATTGTGCTGCCCGATCCCAACGAAGTGACGGATAAAATGATCGAAGATCAAATGAAGGTGTTGAACAGGGATTTTGCCGGGTTGAATGCCGATTCGGTAAATATTTTGCCAGCATTCAAACCCTTGTTTGGTAAATCAAAGATCCAGTTTGTGCTGGCCAAACGTACACCAGCCAATCAACCTACCAATGGTATTGAGCGGGTGGTGACTACGCAGCAATCTTTTACTCAGGCAAATAATTATGTAAAGCATGCCAGTACGGGGGGAGCCAATGCCTGGAATTCCTCGAAGTATATGAATGTATGGGTGTGTACGCTGGGTGGCGGGTTACTGGGCTATTCAACTTTTCCCGGTACTTCATCCGCAGATGAACAGGGGGTTGTTATGTACAGTGCAACCCTGCCAGGAGGTTTACTCGCTGGTTATAATGATGGTCGTACCCTTACCCATGAAAGCGGGCATTACTTTTTCTTGTTCCATATCTGGGGCGATGATGATGGCGCCTGTACCGGCAGTGATAATGTAAACGACACGCCGAACCAGTCAGATGCTTCTTCGGGTTGTCACAGTGGCGTAGTTACAGATGCCTGTTCGCCTGCAGCGCCTGGCATCATGTATCAGAATTATATGGATTACAGCAGCGATGGTTGTATGGCGCTGTTCACACTGCAACAGGTAACCAGGATGGAAGCTGCGCTGAATGGTTACCGGTTATCGCTCACCACCTCCAATGGCGCGGTATCGCCCCTGAAAGACAATGATGCGCAAATGGTAAGCATCGATAACCCGGTAAACCGCGTGTGCGATACAAAATTCCAGCCTTCCATTACCATTCGCAATTACGGCGCCCTGCCATTGACATCCCTGGTGATCAATGCCAGTGTTGACAATGGCCCCGCGGTGCAAACCCAATGGACCGGATCGCTGGCCACTTTGTCGACCGTAGCTATTACCTTAAATCCAATTACAACGGGGAGCAATGGTTCTCATACGCTCAAAATACAATTGACCTTACCCAACGGTACTGCTGATCTGGGACCGGCGAATGATACGTTAAGCAAGTCATTTGTATATCCCACAGCTCTGGCGCCGCCATTGACCGAAGGGTTTGAATCGGAAACATTTCCAGCAGCCGGCTGGGAGATAATCAATGCCGATGGTTCCTATACCTGGGAACGAGTGACCGGCATAGCTAAAACAGGCCATGGGGCTATAGTGGTGCGCAACAATGACTATACCCAAAACGGACAAATAGATTACCTGCGAATGCCGCAGATCACGCTGGCCAATAGCGATTCTGCTTTCCTGACCTTCCAGGTGGCAGCTGCGATAAAAACCGCTACGGGTACCTTGTTCAACTATTGGGACACCCTGCAGGTGCTGGTTAGTACAGATTGCGGTAACAGTTTTACCAGTTTGTATAAGAAATGGGGCGGCGCCCTGGCTACCCGCAGCGCCCTTACTACCAGTGAATTTATTCCAACCGCCAGTGAATGGAGAAAGGATTCGGTGAACCTCACTCCCTGGATCAACAAAGGACCGGTGATGATCGCGTTTGCCAATTCAACCGGCAATGAAAATAATATTTACCTGGACGATATCAACCTGTATACAAAAGGCAGTAATGCCAACCTGGAAAAACAGGGCTGGCAGATTACGCCAAATCCGACAGGTGGCCCGCTTGCTGTACAATTCATAAATACCCCGGTAAACCTGAAGGCGATCATTGTGCTGAACAGTACCGGTCAAAAAGTAGCGGAGAAAGTTATCAATAACAATACGCCGGCAACCCTGTATCAATTCAACCTGAACGGCTATGCCAGCGGGGTATATGTTGTAAGATTGGTTTATAGTGATCATACTGTATCCAGGAAGATCATTCGTAAATAGAAGTATCGGGGTCCGCATATAAAACGATTTTGAAAATAATTAATAAAAGCAAAGCCTTTACTGATGAACACACAGCACAGGAATGACCTCAGCCCTAACAGCATTCGATTCTGTATGCTATTGGGTTTGCTGATCATTAAAATAAGTAGCTATGCGCAACCCGTTTATATTCCGATAGCGGTAACCGGCTATCATCATGATATTGTGGCCGAGTCTGGAACAAGTGTGCTGGCTACTACTTCCACCATGATCGATGGTAGTCCCCTGGTGGCGCGTCACGTGTTGTATACCCAGGCATTTGCCCTTACGAATTTGTTAACGGGCGGTATGGTTGATAACGGCACCATTGTAAATGGGAACCGTACCTATCAAATGGCGCCCTATGATGGCAAAAATGCGTTGTATTTGTCGAGGTTTGGTACGGTTGACAGTACCAGAAATGATGGAACCCTCACTTTTGTTAAGCCCGGCTATTATGCAAGATTATCCCTGCTGGCTTTCTCAACAGAAGGTTCCAGCAGTTTAAATATCGATATCAATTATACAGATGGCACCAGTGAACGGGCGCTCACCAATGCACCGTTGGCCGACTGGTATCAGGGAACCACCAATGTGATGTATTCCGGCCCTGGCCGTATCGGCCGCGACACCACCGGGCCTTTTTCTGTTGATGGGGCAGGCGCCTGGCCAAACTTTTTTAATCACGATTTTATCACCAGCTGTACCAATCAAAACAAGATGGTGAAATCGGTAACCGTGATCGATACCAGCGCCGGTACCGGTTCCCGGGCATTGGTGTTGGCCATCTCTGGCGAACAAATTCAACCTTATACAATAACACCAACTGTACTGCCGGCCCGTTGCGGCAGTGCCGATAATGGGTATATTTTATTAAATGTTACTGGTGGGGTAAAACCGTTTACTTATACCTGGCATACGACACCAGCGCAAACAACGCCATTTGCGGCAGGGCTGGCGGCAGGTACCTACACGTGCGATGTAACAGATTCAAACGGTTGTGTACGACCCTATACTGGTACTGTAACCCTGGTAACACCAGCGCCGGTAGATGCAAAAGCCACCAGTATGCAGGTATGTGCTGGTATGCCTACCACCGTCTATGCGGATACATCGAATTATACGCCAACTACCTATACCTGGAACCCCGGGGGTATTACCGGCTCCGCGGTGGTTGTATCGCCTGCGGTCACCACCAAATACCTGGTGAACGCTGAAGACAGGTATGGCTGTACATCTGTTGATAGTGTTGAAATAACAGTTAAACCAGCGGCCACGGCTTCTTTTACCGTGAATCCCGATGCGGTTTGCCCGAATACCCCGCAAATAGTTACCTATACCGGCAATGCATCCACCGGCGCCACCTTTAACTGGAATGCCTTTGCGGGCGCTACAGTGCAATATGGCAGCGGTGCGGGTCCCTATGGCATTCAATTTCCCAACAGTGGCACCTATACCTTACAATTACAGGTAAGCGTAAACGGCTGTACTTCTTCAGCTACTAAAAAAGTAACTATAAATGCCCCATTGGCGACTCCTGTGGTTTCAGTAGCATCGGTTACCAGCAGCACCATCAGCTTTAGCTGGCAACCCGTTCCCGGCGCCACCGGTTATATCGTGTCGGTAAATGGCAGTCCATATATCACCCCAACCTCAGGTAGTCTGGGAACAACACATAATATCATCAACCTGCAGCCGGTTGAAAAAATAACTATCAGCGTGATCGCATTAGGTGTTGAAAGCTGCCTCAACAGCGCCATTGGCAAGGCGGAAGGCACTACACTTACCGATGAAGTATTTATTCCCAATTCTTTTTCACCCAATGGCGATGGCAGGAATGAGATCTTCCGCGCCTACGGCATGTCTATCTCGGCTATCAATATGAAAATATTCAATCAATGGGGAGAACTCTTGTATGAAGGCAACGATGCCAATACTGGCTGGGATGGCAAACAAAAAGGAAAGGTTCAACCCATGGGCGTATACTTCTATGTGATGAAAATAAAACTGGCTAACGGCTCAGAAAGCATCAGGAAGGGATCTGTAAACCTGTTGCATTGATTGAAATAACCCTTATACCCTGAACCGGGAAATGCATGCGCAATGATTCATTAAACAAAGCAAAATGAGTAAGATCGGACTACATATCGGCCTGTTGTTTGGTGGGTTGGTTATTGCAACCGGTTCCCTGGCGCAAACCTATACGCCCATAAATATCACCGGCTTTAACCAGGATGCTATTGCTGAAACCGGTACGGATGCAACGGCAGTGACCACCACCTCGCTCGACCTGTCGACCAACATCATGTATTCAACGCTGTTTGCAGCCATCAATGGTTTGGGCGGCGGGTTGCCGATGAATGGCACCATAGTATCAGGTACCAAAACCTGGCAGTTACAACCTTACACGGTCAATAACGTCATGTATTTGTCGGCCGCTGCAGCTCAACCTAACACCATGGCCTGGGGTAACTTTACGCTGGCGACACCGGCCAGTTATAAAGCGGTTAACCTGTTGGTATTCTCTACGGAAAAAACAAGTACCATTAATATAGTGCTGAATTTCACCGATGGCTCTACCTATAACGCCGGCAACTTTACTATAGAGGATTGGTTCGACGGCAATGGTTCGGTGTATGGTTCTTACGGTAGAACAACGCGGTTAACGGGGGGAACGTATCTAACAGATGGTGTAAACACCCAGAATCCCCGGTTCTACCAGGTCGATCTGCCTTTGAGTTGTATTAATAAGAACAAATTACTGCAATCAGTTACTATCAATTATTTAAATGGTGCTACGGCATTTGGCCGGTTGGTAGCCCTGGCGTTATCTGGTGTTGGTTATACCCCGCCTGTTGTTACGCCGGCTATTACCCAGGCAACCTGTACCAATGCCAATGGTAGTATTGGGTTAACTGTAACCGGTGGTACCAGTCCGTATACGTATGCATGGAACACCACCCCGGTGCAAAAAACGGCTACGGCTACCCAACTGGCGCCCGGTAACTATACCTGCACCATAACCGAAGGGGATAATTGCCAGGTTACCTATGCAGGAACGGTGCCTGCATCGCCCATGCCGGTATTGACCGCTGCGGCCAGTCCAACGGCGGTTTGTGCAGGAGACCAGGTAACATTATCTGTAACCACTTCAGGAGGAACATTACAATCCTATACCTGGAACCCCGGCAATGTAACCGGTACAAATGTATCAGTGACGCCTGTTGCAGCCACCACTTATACGGTGAGTGGGATGGATGCGAACGGGTGTACTGTATCGGCTTCAGTTCTGGTAACTTTAAAACCAACGCCTGTTTCCACCTTTACTATAACGCCGGCCAATGTTTGTTTGAATACACCACAAACGATCACCTACACCGGCAATGCCGCCAATACCGCCACCTACAACTGGTTTGGTTTTGCGGGAGCTACGGTGCAGAATGGGAGCGGACAAGGCCCTTACTCAATATTATTTAACAATCCCGGAAATTATAACCTGCAATTGCAGGTAACCGAAAACGGTTGCGTGTCGGCAATAACAACAAACCCGGGTGTTATTTCCGCCCCGGTAAATGCGTCCTTTACCGTTAGTGAATCTTCCGTATGTGCCGGTTCAACCATTACCGCCACGTATACAGGGAGCGGAGCAGGCACTGCTACTGCTGCCTGGAGCTGGGGTGGAGGAACTGTTCAGTCGGGTAGTGGCTTTGGTCCCTATAAGGTGAAATATGACAGGAACGGCCTCATCAGCCTGACGGTAAAAAACGGCGCCTGTATGTCGAATGCGCCATCTGTAGTAATTAATGTGACACCAAAACCGGTGGTGGATTTTACGCCCGGTGCATTGGCCGGCTGTTTTCCCTTTGTCGTCAATTTCACCAACAACACACAAAACGGTGACGCCTACAAGTGGGAGTTTGGGGATGGCAATACGTCTACCAGCATCAATCCATCCAACACCTATAACAATCCGGGTGTATACACGGTAAAGCTGGTTGCTGTTGAGCAAGGGAAGTGTTCTGATTCCATTACCAAAATAAACCTGATAACAGTAAAAGATTTTCCGAATGCTGCTTTTACGGTAAACCCCGCAGCCAACAAACCGCTTGAGTTGCATGAAGCTACTTTCTCTTTTGTGAATGGCAGTGATGGCGCCACTACCTATAAATGGGATTTCGGTGATAATACTACTGAGACCATTGCCAACGCATCACATCATTACCAGGCACCAGGTAACTATGTGGTCACTTTACATGCGATCAATGATATTGGTTGTGAAGATACGGCCGTGCGTCAATTCATGATGGTGATCCCCGATAAAGTGCTGGTGATCCCCAATGTGTTTAGTCCGAATGGCGATGGCGTGAATGATACCTGGGAGATTGCCGGTTTGCGTGGTGTGACCAATTGTTCGGTGGAGATCTTCAATCGCTGGGGGCAGCAGGTATATAACAGTCATGAATATAGTGTTCCCTGGGATGGCACCTGGAAAGGCAAGCCATTGCCGGTAGGGACTTTCTATTATATAATAAAAACAGTGACCCGCAATTATAACGGTTGGGTCGCCCTGATCAGGTAATCATCAAACATTTTAATAAAATCTCAAAAATTCGATTATGAAACACATGTTCCTGAGGAGCTCTTCTATTGTAGTGTTATTCGTTGCTTTATTGGTTACTTCCTGTAAAAAAGGAGATACCGGCCCTGCCGGCGACAAAGGTGACAAAGGTGATAAAGGAGATGCCGGTGCTACAGGCGCCACTGGTAAAGCCGGAAGCGCCAACGTTATTTATTCGCCCTGGATCGATGTAACCTTCAATGCAGTGGATACGTCTTTTGAAGCTTCCATCGATGCACCAAAGATCGTTGACAGTATTATCCAAAAAGGGGAAGTAAAAGTTTTCTGGAACCTGGGTAGTGCCTCATCTGCCGGTATTGTGACATTGCCTTACCAGGACAATGGTTTGATCCTGGGTGCAAAGGACCTCTTTGTATTCCCGATCGTACAAACAGGTAAAATTTTTATCGAATCAACTTATAATGTAGGCACCCGCCCTTCATCAAGCGATCCCAATACCAAAGTTTGGCAATATCGCTATGTGATCATTCCTGGTGCTGTGGCTGCCCGTTCTTCAACAAACTGGAACGACTACAAACAGGTACAGCAATACCTGGGGTTGAAAGACTAGTTTATTTACAGATAGAAACACTCGGGAATAACATCCCGATTGTTTCATAAAATGTAAATCGGGTTGCCTCTTCCGGGGCGACCCCTTATTTAAACAGTTTAAAGTTTAAAGTTAAAAGTTTAAAGCAGTAAGTGCTGCAGGCAAAGCAGCAAGCAAATCCTAAACACCATTCACAATACTGTATTATGAGAAAATTATTGGGTATCGTGTTGTCGTTGTTATCCTGTGCTGGTATTGCCCAAACAGTAACACCCGTTCCTGTTACTGGTTTCAATGCCGATGTAATTGCCAATGGCCCAACATTTACGGGTGCTGTTACCGATGATGTAGACGGCGGCAAATATTATTTTCTTAACCAGAGTTTTACCGCATTTGGCGCACCCACCAATTATCTGCCCACTTCAGGGCTCATCAATAGTGCGGCCTCCAGCCTGGTAACCTTTCAACTGGCAGATGCATCGGTTAACAACTCACTTCGGTTGCCCACTACGCTTACTACCGGCACCCTGACATTGACCACCCCACAAACAGCTGGTGTAGTGTACTTCCTGGCCACCTCAGGCGGTTCCGCTACGGTTATGTCGGTTACGTTAAATTTTGCTGATGGTACAACGCAAACCAACCCCAGCGTTACGGTGTCCGACTGGTTCGGGGGTACCGGTTTTGCGATCCAGGGTATTGGCCGGGTGAATGGAAATGCGCCGGCCGGCCTCGATAATAGTGGAGGTACTACCAACCCCCGTTTATACCAGGTAGCCATGGCTGTGAATGGTCCCAATTATACGAAGAAGATCAATTCAATAACGATCAGCCGGCCTGCCACGGGCGGAATTCTGCATGTGATGGCGGTGAGTATCATGAATGCCTGTGTGGCGCCCGCTAATCAGCC
>JAJKIL010000438.1 GCA_021154515.1 Niastella sp.
AACTAACGAACTAACAAACTTATTCTCTCCTGTAAACATATATCTCTACTCTCCTATTCTTTTTCCTACCTGAAGAAGTTTTATTACTGGCTATAGGTTCTAAAAAAGCATACCCTCTTGCTATAAAGGGCACGCCCAGTGAAGGAAGTTTTGTCATGAGGTATTGTTTTACCGAAACAGCCCGGTTCTGCGACAACTCCTGGTTGTATTGCAGGTTGCCAATGCTATCGGTATGTCCTTTTACAATAACCGAATCCATAACCCCTGATATTTTATGGGCAAAGCTGTCGAGCAGGTCAAAGCTTTTTTTCGATAATTCATAACTGGCCGATATAAAATAAATATCAGGTATGATCAGCGTGTCGATGTGCTGAACATATGGTGTGCGGGTAAGTCCTAATTTTGGTCTCGGTACGGGAGGGTTCTTTAAATGGTTACTGATCGTTTTATCTAACCCCTGATGCCGGTCATCTGCTGAATAGATCTGCCATCTTTCCTGTTCTGCTTCTGCACATATTTTTTCATTGGGATTTACCGGTGTTAATGACACTTTATCGAGCAGGAACAAATATTCATCCTGGAAATCGGGTTTTAAAGAACCGGTATAATCTATTCTTTTAAAAAGCCCGATGGTAAGATAGGCCTCATTGCCAGTAGCAGTATACACATAATGCACCTTTTGCCATTTATTCGATGGCTGCGACAGGGCGGCCCCGCTTCTTACATACCAGTAAGCCGGTTGAATGTCGCGATAGCTTCGTTGTTCGTATAAATAATCTTCCGGCGAAAAATAGATCCCGATGCTATCGAGTACTTTACTGGTGGCGCTTACAAAAAAATCAACATTATACTGGCTGCCTTTTCGTAACCCACATAACAACTGGGTCCTGATGAAATTGCGCACGCCCTTCCTATTTACGCTTCCTGCAGTGAGCCCAACATACCGATACCCGTCGAAGGCAATTTTCATATCACTGTAATAATAATTGGCTTCATGAGAGGTGGCGATCCAGGCTTCAGGGGCACAATACTTATGAAACTCGGTGCAAAGATTGGCATCTTCAAAACTGCCATTGGCAATCAGGTTCTGGGAACGCCCGCTAATACCTGACAATAGCAATGCGGAAAAAGTGGGAACGAATTTCAAGATTTGTTTCATAAACTGGTTGACAATGGGATGATCCTAAATTAACAAAAATTGCTATTCACTGATTTTTAGACACATGTAGATGACTTTTGATTTGTATCAATTATATTTCCATTTGCTTGCATATCATAAAACCTTTATATACTTTTGATCTCAGCTTACTTCTACCACACATCCTTCGAAACTCCACTCATTACATCAGCATAGCCATTCAAGATATTATTACTTTTCATTCATCCTTTTGAAGACCTGCTATTAGTCTTTTCTATCAACATGGATTAGAAAAGCATATCCTCCAATTCCTCTGGGGCCATCCCTAATTTTCTTCATCCAAAACAAAATGAAATGAAAAAGATCTACTCTTTTATCATGGTATCTATTATTGCCCTGACCGCAAACGCACAATTAGTAATCAACGAAAACTTTACCGGGTACACGAATGGTAACCTGGGAACCCAGGGTGGATGGGTTCAAAAAGGAACTGGAACCGATGTACAGGTTTCTACTACAACCCCACTTACCTATACTGGCTATACAAGTGGCACCAAGTATGTAACTGTTGGTGCAACTGATGGTAAAGATCCATGGAAGCCTTTCTCATCTCCCATTTCTACCGGTTCAGACAAGACCATTTATATGAGTTTCGTAGTAAGGGTAACCTCTTCCGCCGAGGAGAACAAAGCAGTATATTCGCTTGCCCTTCGTGATACAACTTCTTCAAACCTCAATAATATTCCCTGTAAATTTTATATAGCTGAGCAACAAGGTGCCGGTACAAACATTGAGTTTGGCATAGCAGTAGGCACTTCGTCGCCTGTTTATACAAACGCTGTTTTCAGCTATGGAACTACTTATTTGATCGTTATCAGGTATGATATAGTATCCGGCGCCAATAATGACAAAGCTTATTTGTGGGTAAACCCTTCTTTAAGCGCCGAACCTTCAATAGCTATAGCCACTGGGAACACCGGAGCAACCCAAACCGGTACTGGCGAAGCAGGCTATGGTAGTACACTTCAGGCACTGCAAATTTTCCAAAGCAGTACCGATTCACCCGTTAGCGCATTTGACGCTTTCCGTGTATCTCAAGGTTCGCCTTCAGCCGCCGCCTGGAGCAACCTGAGCCCTGCCGGTTCTTCCCTGCCAGTTATACTCACCAGCTTTAATGCTGATAATGACGGACTGAGCACAAAACTCATCTGGAATGTAGCTGAAGAAGAGGCGTTTGCCAACTATGTTATTGAAAAAAGCACTGATGGCAGAACCTTTACTGCTATTGGCACTGTAAAAGCTACCAGTCAAAAAACTTATAGCTTTACCGATGGTTCTACCAGCGACAACAACAGCTTCTACAGATTGAAAATGGTTGACATAAATGGGGACTTTAAATATAGCTACATCGTTAGCATTAAGAGTAAACTTATTGCGAATATCTCCCTGTCGCCCAATCCGGTTAAAAACAACCTGATGATCCAGCACCCGAAAGTGATTACAGAAGGGCATATTCAGGTTATAAGCGCCAATGGACAATTATTAAAAGATGTTAAACTGGCTGCCAACGCAGTTATATCGAATGTTGATATGAGCGGGTTCACAAGTGGACTTTACCACATTGTTTTTAAAAGTGGTTCGGATATGTTTAATAAAACGGTAATTAAGCAGTAGATTGGTGCTGTTTTTTATGCAAAGAGTCATTCCGATTAAGTCGGGATGACTCTTTTCTTAAGTAGCTTTGTCGTGAAACGTCAAACAACCTTATCAACCTCTGTCAACTTGTTAACTCGTCAACTGGTCAACCTAGCTCTTTTCTTCCCAGATACAAGATAAATGTACTATCGTCTCTACACTCTTCTGCATATCCTGCACGCTCACGTATTCATGTTTACCATGAAATGCCATTTCACCGGTGAATATATTCGGACAGGGCAATCCCATAAACGACAAACGCGAGCCATCTGTACCACCCCTGGCGCTCATTTCAAGCAACGGTACACCTGTGCGTTTAATGGCTTCCTTTGCATAAGCTGATACCTGCGGATATTTATCCAGCACCTCTTTCATATTGCGGTATTGTTCGCGCACTTCAAAATCGGCTTTGGCGCCGGGGAACCGTTGCAGGGTAGCCGCCAGCTTTTCCTTTAACCCGTTTTCATATTCAGCCAGCTTAGCTGTTATAAAATCGCGAATGATAAACTCCAGCGATACCTTTTCAGCAATTCCGTTTATGCGAACCGGGTGTACAAAACCCTGGCGCTTTTCGGTTGTTTCGGGCGACAGGGTATCTTTTGGCAATGATTCCAGGAAGGCGCCGGCCACTTTCATCGCGTTCACCAGTTTATCTTTTGCATAGCCGGGATGCGCGCTGATGCCATGAAAAGTTATAGTAACGCCATCGGCGGAGAATGTTTCATCTTCATACGCACCGCGTTCACCTGCATCGAGGGTATAGGCAAACTCAGCGCCGAGTTTTTTAAGATCGGCTTTATCAACCCCGCGGCCTATTTCTTCATCGGGGGTGAACAGTATTTTGATGGTCCCATGTTTTATAGCGGGATTCGTCATAAAGTAATTCGCCATATCCATGATCACGGCTACACCTGCTTTATCATCGGCGCCCAGCAACGTAGTGCCGGAAGCAGTGATAATATCCTCGCCTTTCTTCTTAAGCAAATAAGGATGGTCTACCGGAGAGATCACCTGTGCAGGATCATCGGGCAACACAATGTTACCGCCATCGTAGTTGGTATGTACTATAGGTTTTACATTCTTTCCGGTACAGTCAGGCGCCGTATCAACATGCGAACAAAAACAGATCACCGGTACCTGTTTGGTGGTATTCGCAGGAATGGTGGCATACACATACCCATTGTCGTCGAGTTGTGCATCCGTAATGCCCATGGCCAGTAACTCCTGTACCAGTAAACGGCTTAGGTCTTTTTGTTTTTCTGTACTGGGGCAGGTGGTTGATTGCGGATCACTTTGCGTATCTATTTGCACATATCGTAAAAACCTGTCCTTTGTGGTAAAACTATAGTTGGTAAACATGTAAGCTGTATTTTTGGCAATATAACTCAAATATCGTTCAACTCATTTCCCCATGACGCCCGGCACTACCACTCCGCTTATTAAACAAGGCTGGCTACGAGCTGTACTGCTTTTTGTGGCTTTTATCAGTGCGGGTGTACTGGCAGGTATGGCCGGTGGACTGTTTTCATTAACATTGGCTGGTGGCACAGCGTTTAGTCAAACGTTGCTGAACAGCGTTACCCTGGCATTATTTATTTTCGAACTGGTTGGCATAGTCCTGGTCATCCTCTTTCGCCGGTACATCGATCGCCGGCCGGTTAAAAGCCTGGGGTTTCAATGGCAAACCTTTCAACCCGATGCCCTCACCGGTTTTTGTTTGGGTATGGCCTTATTAGGCGCCGGTTCTCTGGTGCTGTTGGCCAGCCACAACCTTGAATGGACCGATGCCCGTTTTGCCCCTGCCGACCTTTTTATGGGGCTGGTGCTGATGGTAGTGATCGCCTTTACAGAAGAAATGGTGTTCAGGGGATACATCCTCAACAACCTGATGGAATCGATGAACAAATGGGTGGCCCTGGCCATATCGGCTGGGCTTTTTACTTTTGCCCATGGCAGTAATCCCGGTATTTCATTTATTGCCGTTATCAATCTGCTTTTAGCCGGTCTGCTGCTTGGCATTAACTTCATATATACACGCAATATCTGGTTTGCCATTTGTTTTCATTTTAGCTGGAACTTTTTACAGGGCCCCGTTTTAGGTTATGAAGTGAGCGGACTGCCTTTACAAAGCGTATTACAACCTTCCCTACATGGTCCTTGGTGGATAACCGGTGGTTCGTTTGGGCTGGAAGGTTCGTTTGTGGCTACCGGTCTTCTTTTATTCGCCCTGCTGTTATTATATGCTGCGTATGAAAAAAGATATGTAAAACCGGTAACTGCCAGTTGATAACATATCGTATAAGTTTTTTGTCTAATCCGGCAAATCTGGTTATCTTTTTATAAACTAAAGCTGGCTTATATGAAAAAACTCCTCATCGGTGCCCTTGTAGGGGGCATCATACTATTCTTCTGTCAATTTCTTTCCTGGACGGTTTTAAACTGGCATGGCAACGCTTACCAATACACTCCCAGGCAGGATGCTATTATGAGCGCATTAAGCACACAGATAGATAAAGACGGGCAGTATATGATCCCCAACCTGCCGCCCGATGCCACCATGAAAGATCATGAAGCCGCTATGAAAACATATGCCGGAAAGCCCTGGGCAGTGATAGCTTACCATTCTTCCAAGAATATAAACATGGCGCCGAACATTTTTCGCGGGTTGATCGTGGATATATTGATAATTGGTTTTTTCTGCGCCATCATCAGCCGGATGAATGCATTGAACTTTACTGCTATTCTTATTTCAGCCTTGTTTGTGGGCATGATCGTTTTCTTTAATGTGCCTTATACGCACCACATCTGGTTCCAGGATGCGGACCTCATGGGTTATTTCTGGGATTGTTTGGTGGGTTGGGCGTTGGTGGGTGTTTGGCTGGGCTGGTTATACAAAGTCTGAACCGGGATGGATGAGAACCCAATCATCCCACCCATCCCAGTTCAGACTATTTTTTAACCGCCGGTTTCTTTTTGGGAGCAGGTTTTGCTACCTGGGCTGCT
>JAJKIL010000439.1 GCA_021154515.1 Niastella sp.
ATAAACTGTAGATGGCGGGCGCCATCTGCATAAATATGGCCTTTGTTTTTCTCTACAAACGATTGCAGCGGTTTCAGATACAGGTCTTCGAGGGTCCTGTGCAAGGCCAGTTCATTGGTATCGTGCGCCACCAGCAATTCGCCATTATGCCAAAAGATATCTGCTTCTATTGAACCGAATGCTTCATTATAGGCCGTCAACAGGGGGATTGGTTGTTCATAGTCGTTGTGCGAATGCGCATTGGCTACAGTATAAGAGGCAGGTTGAGCGTATGCCAGGGTAGTACTAAGGAAAGACAGGAATAATAATAGTTTATTCAATGTATAATATGCTTTAGTTTATTAGTTTGTTAGTTATTGAGTTAAAACCCCAACAGGGCAACACAAAGCTACCACCGTCAGGGTTTTTACTTAAATAATTTTATTATTTAATAATTGCTTCACATTAGTCTCTTCGCCAGCACATTCTTTTACCAGCCTGTGCTTTGTTTTATCACCCCGCCGCTATTACTGATCTCTGTAGACGGAACAGGCCATACATTGTGCACAGCAGGGTTAAATGTTCGGGCCGGCCAGATCACTGCGCCGTTATAACCATGCAACGGTTGTGCATATACGGTTTGAGCATCCCCCCAGCGTACCAGGTCGCGGTGACGATCAGCCCATTCACCGGCAAATTCACAGCGACGTTGTTTCTTCAATTCTGCCATGGTGGCGCCAGTTATGCTTGCCAACCCGGCGCGGTTACGGATGGCATTGATCTCCGCATCCGCATTCTTGCCCTGCATCAATTCGGCCTCTGCTTTTATCAGCAACACTTCGGCATAGCGCAGCAATGGTGGGTTCAGCGCAGTGGTGGGGTGATCACCGTTCGGACTAATATACTTACTAACAGGCTCAGCATAGGAGAATGGTTCCATATATTTCCTGAACTGGTAACCACTTAAACTGTTGCTGGAACCATAGATAGTATCTTTTCCAAAGAAAAAGAAATGGTCACCGGGTTTCAGGATAGTGACCTCCCTGCGGGTATCACCGGTCTCAAATGCATCGTACAATTCTTTGGTGGGAGTATAATATCCCCAGCCATTGTATTTGCCCCAGCCTTTGTTCTCGAGCATAACACCAGGCAGAATGCTACCCCAGCCACCGGTTCCTTTGGGGGTGCTGAGTGCACTCCAGATATATTCCTTAGTCCAGTTATTGGCTATGGTGAACACATTGGCAAAGTTGGTAAGCAAGGCATGTTTGCCGCTCTTTATTACCGAATCTGCATACTTTTCCGCATTGGGCCAGCTTTTTGTATACAGGTACATTTTCGACAGGTATGCCCAGGCTGCGGTCTTATGGGCATGGCCATAATCTTCCGCCTTATACGTATCGAAATAAGGCAATAAACTGGCAGCAGTTTTAAGATCACTTTCAACCAGTGCATAATTTTCGCTCACACTGGCAGCACGGGCCACCGCGGCAGTATTGGATAAATCAGCTTCCGTAACAATGGGCACGCCGGCATTTTCATTTCCATAGTTATACGACAATTGAAAATACATCAGTCCGCGTAAGAAATAAGCTTCGCCCAATATCCTGTTCTTCAGTGTTCCATCCATATCAATACCGGGCACATGCAGAATTACATCGTTGGCGCGTTTAATGACTATATAACGCATTTTCCATTGGTCGGTAAGATACGATACGCCGGGAGTAGCGCTGTTAAAATTTTTTACATTGTCTGCCTTGGCATTGGAGCGGCCGGTCACCATGTCGTCGCTGGCATTGATGTACCACATAAAACCACGGCCATAAAACTCTTCGCCGTCAAATTGGTCATACATGGCATTAGCGCCGTAGATGGCATCGGCCGATGTTTTCCAGAAATAACCGGTTGTGGGCGAGCCTTCCGGTTCAATATCCAGTTTCTTATCACAGCTGGCCAATACACCTGCCGCCATGCAATATAGTACGATATTATTGAGCGCTTTTTTCATTATTAACTTGCTTATACGGTTAGAAATTAACGTTTACTCCAACAAATACCGAACGCGCCTGCGGATAGCGGCCTTTGTCGATGCCGTATTCGTTCATGCCCACTTCGGGATCGAACCCTTTATACTTTGTGATCGTTACCAGGTTATTGGCGGTTACGTATATCCGCAGGGTATTTATCTTAACCCGGTTGGTTAATGTACCCGGTAAGGTATAGCCCAGGGTCACATTCTTGATGCGGGCATAAGAGCCATTGTCGAGATACCAGTCGCTGACGGTACTGTAGTTGCCATTGGCATCGGTTAATGACAACCGGGGAATGGTAGCGTTTGGATTGTCTGGCGTCCAGGCATTCACTACATCATGCAGCATATTATAATTCTGACCGCCCACCGCGGCCTGCATAGCCAGGTACTTCAGCCCATTGAATATTTTGTTGCCCTGTACACCCTGTACAAAGAAGTTCAGATCGAAATTTTTGTAGCTGGCATTAAAGCTGAAGCCATAAGTGAAATTGGGATAAGCGCCTTTTCTCACTACGCGGTCGCTGTCATCAATTTTACCATTACCGCTTACATCTACAAACTTCAGATCGCCGGGTTTTGCATTCGGTTGAATAAGGCCGCCATCTTTATTCTTATAGTTGTTTACTTCGTCCTGTGATTTAAACAAACCGGCTGTTGGAACAACGTAATAAGAAAACAACGGATCACCCACACGCATCAACACGGGCGACAGGGTGCTGCGGATGTTTATATCAGCCGTTGAAATGGTAGTAATATTTTCGGTGAGGGAAACCAGTTTGTTCGATACTTTGGTCATAGTAGCGCCTATACTATACTGGAATGCTGCTTTGGGATCACCATTGTAATTAATACCCAGTTCAATGCCTCTATCCTGTGCCTTACCCACGTTATCCCATTTGCCAAAGTTTACCCCATTGGTACTGGCCGGCGGGCGGCGATACAACATGTTCTCTGTATTCTTGATAAAATAATCAGCGTTCAAGGAAAGGCGGTTATCCAGCACAGCTACATCGGCCCCTATATTGTATTGACGGGATTGGGCCCATTTTATGTTAAGATTTGATATAGCGTTCTCGGCATATCCATACGCCTGGGTGGGGTCCTGCCCCATGTAGACTGTAGTAGCTTGCATAGGCACATTCACTGAGTTTGCCGGCAAGCTCCCCAGGTTACCCAGCAAGCCATAACTGGTACGCAGTTTCAGATTATTCAACCAGCTAATGCCATGCATAAATTCCTCGCGACTGATAACCCAGCCGCCGGAAATCGCATAATAATTTGCAAATTTGTTCCCTTTAGCAACCAGGGATGTACCATCGCGCCTGCCCAATAATGTAAGCAGGTATTTTTCCTGGTAATCATAGTTCACCCGCGCCAGGTATGAAACAAGCGCCTTTTCCGTTTTGTAACTTTCGGGTTTAAAAATATCGTTGGCATTCTGAAAATAGCGGTACACTATACGTTCATCGGTAAAATCCTGCGCTTTGGCATAATTACTTTCTTCCTGCTCGTGCTGGTATACATAACCAGCCACGGCCGTAAGGTGATGTTCGCCCAGGGTTTTATTATAAGTAAGCGTTTGTTCGGCCAGCAGATTGGTATAATTATCATTGTTGATAGCAAGCTGGTTAAAATCAAAGATCTTTCCTATTTCCAGCACCCGCGTATCGAACTCCTTCTCTGTAGAGAAATTTTTTGTTAAGGCGAAATTGCTGCGGAAGGTAAGATCGCGGTACAGCTTGATATCCACATATGGATTGATCAAAATACCATTCACCGGTTTCTTGTAATCCAGGCGGTTCAAATAGGCAACCGGATTTATTACATCACCATAGCTTCCGGCATACAAAGCGGGCAGGCCGGCATAGGTGCCATCAGTCTTGTAAGGCGCTACGCTGGGCGGATAAAAGATCGCCGATAAGATAGCGCCGGTGTAAGCGCTTTGGGTATTGGCGCCATTACCATTGGTATACGTGTATTGCAGGTTTTCTCCTACTTTCAACCAGGGTTTCAATTGATGGTCAGAGTTGAGGCGGAAATTATACCGCTCCGCATAGGTATTCAGCAACGTGCCTTCCGCCTTGCGATAACCAAAGCCCATAAAATATTTCGACTTATCGTTACCGCCATTGATATTGACGTTATAGTCGCTTATATGACCGGTCCTGAAAATATCATCCATCCAGTTGGTGCGGGTTATTTGTCCATCAGGATAGTTGGTGGCATCAAATGCCGCAGACCTTGGTTTGCCGGCATTGTCAGTAGCCAGGTTCATCATATCGGCGTATTCTTTGGCATTTAACGGCTGCAATTTACGCCAGGCTTTTTGTGCGCCATATTTGGCATCGAGCGTAATGGAAGCGGCGCCTGCTTTACCTTTTTTTGTTGTAATAAGAATTACCCCACCTGAAGCTCTTGCTCCATAAATAGCAGCCGACGCATCTTTCAAAACCGAGATATTTTCAATTTCATTTGGATTCACTACCGGTATTCCATCCGTTACCACACCATCTATTACATACAACACTTTTTCTCCGTTAATACCACCCATTCCGCGAATATTCACAGTGGTCGGTATAGTAGCGTCGCCACCTTCATTCTGCACGATCACGCCAGGGGCTTTACTCTGTATGACCTCGGTGAAGCTATGAACGGAACGCGATGCTGCCTTATCCAGCTTTACATCTGTTTGCGCCCCTGAAAAAGTGCCTCTTTTTTGAGTACCGTAACCAACCACCACTACTGTATTCAGATGCGTTTCTTCGGGCTCCAATTTGATGAAATTGGGAATGCCGGCCTTCAACGTCACTTCCTTTATAGCATAGCCAACATAAGAAACTGTAACTGTAATGGTTTCCCCATCAGCTTCCAGTTTGAAATCCCCTTTGGAATCGGTTTGAGTACCAACTTTAGACCCATTAATGGTAAGTGTTACACCAGATAAAGGCCCGGCATCATCTGTTACCGTTCCGGTAAACACCTGGCTGCCCGATGAATAGCTGATAAAGTTGCTTTGGGGCTGTTCAGGGGAACCGGTCGATGAATTGTTCGGCTTATTTTCTTTATTATAGATCACGATGGTATTGGCATGGCTTTCAAAATCAAGATTGGTTTTATTCAATACCTTCCTGAGCGCCTCTTCAACCGTGATCTCCTTTTTTTCATGAAGGGTTACGGTGTATTGTTTTACGTCATTTACGTCAAAAGCAAATTTCACCTGAACGCTGATGGCAATATCTGTCAATACTTTTTCAAGCGGTTGCTGATCGACATTGATAAGCACCGTTTTCTTTAGCGGGTTGGCTGTTTGCGCCGGCAAGGGCAAAATAAAAGCCAGCAAACAAAACAGCATAGCGGCCCGAGAAAGCAAGCAGATTGCTTTCCATCTGTTTACAGAAGGATTCATAAATAGAACGTTAAGGATTAATTATTGAATGAGGACTGTCTGATTATGTAACGAAAACCGGATATGGTCTTTAGAGCCAAGCAGATTCAGGATCCTGACCACTTCCTGTAAACTGATATCCCGTTTAACCTGCAGGTAATAATCACCAGTATAACTGGTACGTTTGTTTTCAACCGATACATTAAAGTGATCATGTAACCATTGCATCACTTCGTTCAGGGTGGCATTTTGCAGGAACAGATCACCATGGATCCAGGCATTGGCTTCACCCACCTGCGCACTGTCTATGCGGGCAGTGTTCTGTTGTTTTAAATAGCGCAACCGCTGACCAGGCAACAGATAGCCAAGTGTATCCTGTTGTTTATGCACCAGCACTTTCCCGGTAACAACCGACACTTTCACCTCGCCTGTACGATCGATCATTTTTACCGAAAAAGAAGTTCCTTTAACTGTTGTGCTCACTCCATTTGATTGAACCGTAAACGGGTGCGCCGCATCTTTCTTTACTTCAAAAAATGCTTCTCCCTGTTGTAGTTCGATGTTTCTATGACCAGAAAAATTACTGTAATACACAACGATCGAATTGTCGTTCAGCCACACGGTACTGCCATCAGGTAACAATTGTTTCTCTAATTTACCAGGCGCCGCTGCTACCACCACCCGGGTTGGACGGGTAAACCAATAAGCAAGACTGCAGCAAACGATCAATACAGCAGCAGCCGCAGCGTATTGCATCCATCGATACCGGCTGCCAACCGCACCAAAAACGGCCTCGCGCATCCTGCTCTTCAGCAATAAACGGGCATTGTCATTGGCAAAAGAATACGGTTCACCAGCAGCCGATTGTTTATCGAGCCAGCTATATAACTCCTGCAACTCTTCTTCCGAGCAGGCATTCCGCCTGAACTTCTCCAGTAATTGATCGATATGTTCCTGATAATTCAACGATGAGGTTTTTCCAGCTTCAATACTAAGACAGGGAAACGCGGAAGTTTAACTATCCGGGATTGCCATTTTTTTAAAGAAAGTATAAAACGATGAGCGTGAGCAGTTCGGCTTTCCACACCAGGCTTAACTTTTTGACGGCGGTGTTTAACTGGTTGCGGACGGTTTGTTCGGAATTGCCGGTAGCGCGGGCTATTTCATTAACCGATAATCCGGCAAACTGATGCAGCTCATATACCTGCTTCATTTTATGAGGCAGTGTACTTACGAGCGATC
>JAJKIL010000440.1 GCA_021154515.1 Niastella sp.
CCAGGTCGGGAATATGAATAAGCCGGTTGGGATCGAACAACTGATTGTAAGGCATCTCACGCACGGTTCCATTTTCTTTATAAACAGCGCCGTTAATACCGGCCAGCACAACATTGTGGTGCGAACCGGTCATTTTATAATGCCACGGATTGTCGTCGCTTTCAGGCGATATTAATCCGCCGCAATGAGATATAAAAGAGGTAATGGCGCCGCCATTGGCTTTAATGCGGTGAATGTGTTGCATGGCCATCATATGATCAATACCGGGATTGAGCCCCATTTCGCAGAGGAACAACAGGTTTTGTTGTTTAATGGCGGTATGCATGACGGCCAGGGTATCATCAATATAGGAGGGTGTCAGTAAATGTTTGTTGAACCGGAGGCAATCGGTGACAATAAACGTGTGCATGGCTGCAGGCAGCAGCGAGATCACGATATCGGCTGCGGCAATCAGTAGCTGGCGTTCCCGTTCATTATCAAAATGTACAAGTATTGTTTGCAAGTGAGAGGGTGGGTTGGCAATAACCGGTGTTGTTACTGGCGGAATTTCAGCAACAGTGATAAGCCAGTTGTTGAAAGCAGCTTCCTTCATCAGGTATTCGATCAATGAAGCAGCCGAATTGCCTGAACCGAACACTAAAATGTTTTGCATGAAAAAAAGCAATGTATATGCAAGATAGGGAGAAAGAAGGCACAAGACTCAAATTCAGGATGGCTGAGTTTTATCGGGACTTCGACTAAATAAAAAAAGCCGGTGAACGAACACCAGCTCTTTTGGTTTTGAACCGTCCCTTATTTAATATTTTTAATTCAGAATGATCGTGCCCATATCAAGTGTCCGTCCTTCTGATACTTCTACCATGTGTCCTTCCACATTCTCTGCATGATTCCTTACTGTCACCCGCCATGCGCCCGGTCTTACTTTAAACCGGAACATTCCCTTACTCACCATTGTTTTTAAAGAATCTCTTCCATTCACTGCGTATACCCAAACTGAATCCCGCTCTGACGACACTTTACCGGTTATATTTGATTGGTGCATGGCGCGTGAGGCATGTAAACCAACAACCACAACCACTACACCTATAAACGTGGCAACAGTTTTATCCATAAAGTAAAAGGTTTTAACTCCTTCAGTGAATCAATTATCATTTTAAAGAGAGCACCTAACTTTTAAAAAAACTGTGCCAGCATTAAATAGGGTCTAAAAACTATGCCAGACGCTATAAATGTGGAAAACGAAAAGAGAACTGTAGAAACTTCCTCAGAACCCACTCTGTGCTAATCCCAGCGTTTTTGAGTTAATGCTGGTTATAGTATAGTCAATAGTTATGCCTCGTCTTGTACTGGGGGCTTCCAGCGTTCTTCTTTTACCAGGAGGAACATTATTAAAGAGAAGTGTTTGCGTTTTTACCAGTTTCTTTTCCGGACCAAAATACTTGATCTCCACAGCTACCTGGTCAAGTGCATATAAGCTGGTGTTCTGCACTGTTATATCCAGGTCACTGATGCCACCCAGTAAACCTACCTTGAAGGCGCTTGCATCAACATGCACTTGTTCATATATATTCTTTCGCGCTTTTTCAATCACTTCTCTGTCAATAGGTTTTTCCCTGGGTTCCATTACGGCCGGTGATGTTTCAACTGGTTGATTGCTGGTATTGGAAATGGGGACTGCTATAGATTTTGTTTGACTGGGAGGTGGTGTTACAACGCTGTTCTCCTTTTTAATGACTGCATGCTTTGAACCTGGTTGATCGGCCGTGTTGTTATTAGGATTCGAAGCCGACGGACGCGCGGGGTTGGTATTTACATTGTCATTATAATAAGAGCGTTCGGCTGATCGCCTGGACTCATTTGTTTTTTGAGCCACTTCGGTAGTGGGGGGCGCCGTAGTGCTGACTTTTTCATTTTGTTTATCCCTGATCTCTTTCACCAGGCTTTCAAGTGCCTGGGTATCGGGTTGTTTATGGCCCGAATTTATTACCAGGCCAATAACTACCCCGCCAAGTATCAGTACGGCGGCAACCAGTACCCGGGTAACATTCTTATTGTTCTGCAGGTATTGGGTTGAACCGGCCAGCAGCGCCTTCAGATCGAAGGAGTCCTTTTTAGGCGATGCCCAGGTTTCCTTTTTGGACTGCACCGCCACCTTTTCAACTGGTTTTTCAATCTCTTTTATGGTTGAACCACCCGATTTGTTTTTTGACCAGGCAGCTTTCCTTGACTCGTATTCAGACAGGAATTCGTTATTGTTCACTTCGTCTTCCACTTTCCGGCTCT
The DNA here is from genome assembly GCA_021154515.1 of Niastella sp. Lineage (GTDB taxonomy): Bacteria > Bacteroidota > Bacteroidia > Chitinophagales > Chitinophagaceae > Niastella. The sequence continues at coordinate 2,284 of JAJKIL010000440.1, forward strand.
TGTGGCCTTTCAGCAAAGCGCTATTCATTTCATCGTCTTCTTCAGAAATGATGTAAGAAGCAGCGGCTGCTTTCTTTTGGGTGTTATTGCCCGTATTGACGTTCTTGTCGTTTTGTTGGGCAACAGCTTTGGCGGTCTCTTCCTTTTTGGCCACCGGAGTGGCAGCCGTTTGGGCCTTGCCAACCGGCATGGTCACGTAAATGTGTTTGGAAGTTTGTTCCACCTGTTTGTTTACCGGCTGACTTTGCTGCATGGTACTGGTTTCAGCAACCGCTTGTTGCCGGGTCGATTCCGAAGCCTGTTCTCCCGGTTTTTTATAGAAACGATCATACGGCTGTTCCTCCACCCCGGGAGCGAAGGCCTTGAGCTCTTCCAGTTCGCCGGGATAACGCCAGGCGGCACTTTTACCTTCTAACCATACGAGGTCATAAGGTTTCAATCCTTTGGCCGCCAGCTCTTGGGCTGTATAAGGGCCAGTTTGCTTATTATCGCGTAATAGTAGGTATGTGTTCATATACTATAAAAACTCAGTGAAATATAATGCAAGCAGGCAGCTGTAGTCAATCAGCTACTTCATAAATGAAAGTACATTCAGCAGGTCGCGGGCTCAGATGGTTAAACGGAAGTTTTTATTAGGATACCGGGAGGGTGAATTAAGCTTACGTGCAAGTTAAAACTTGACATTAATTGTACCAAATACTCAAATAGAAAAGTTATAAAAAGAGACGTTAAAAATGCAGATACTTTTCCACCATAACCATCACTATACCCGGATACCCTAAGTAATAACCAATACCGGTATTAAAACCTTTGTGTAATGAAGGCAAAATAGGTTGGGTAAGGATTGCATTTAAGGCATTGACTTGCCATTTTTATGCCTTGCCCGCCGTCCGCGTGTCGCTGAAGCTTTAGCGGTGGAGGGCTGTTTATCACCGTAATCTCTTTAAAAACGCATAATGAAAGCTGATATACCTGTTAATGAAAACTTAAGATTGGCCGATTTGTATCAATACAATATTCTTGATACCCCCGAAGAAGAAGCATTTGATCACCTGGTTAAGCTGGCCTCCCGTATTTGTGAGGCGCCCATCTCACTGATCTCGCTTATTGACGCCGAAAGGCAATGGTTCAAAGCCAGGCTGGGCCTGAACGAGACCGAAACATCGCGTAACATTTCATTTTGCAGCCATGGCATCCTGAACGGTAAGATCTTTATCGTGCCTGATGCCACCAACGACGAACGGTTTGCTGATAATCCGCTGGTCACTGGCGACCATAAGATCAGGTTTTATGCTGGTGTGCCCCTTACATCGGAAGCCGGAAATAACCTGGGTATGCTGTGTGTTAAAGATACTGTACCCCGTAACCTGACCATTGAGCAACAGGAAGCCTTGATGATATTGGGTAAACAGGTGGTAAAACAACTGGAGCTGCGGTTAAAGAACCAGGAGCTGGAACGCATTACCGTAGCGCAACGCCGTATTATTTCCATCATTGCCCATGATGTAAGAAGTCCGCTATCGTCAATAGTTAGCCTCTTTAAATTATACCAGGATAAGAGGATAGACCCCGATCGGTTTAATAATTTTTTGAATGTAAGCAGCACCCAATTGCACAGCACTATAGCCTTGCTCGAAAACCTGGTAGAGTGGGGGAAGATACAATTGCAACCCAGGAGCATGGTGCCGGTCGGGCTATCGTTGAAAGAACTCGTGGATAGCGTTTTTACCGAACTTACTGTACAGGCCAGTCTGAAAGAGAACCGCCTGGTAAACGAAACTAGTGACTCGGTTCGCCTGGATATGGATGAGAATATGCTGCGGTTCATGCTGAGGAACCTGCTCACCAATGCCAACAAGTTTACCGAAAAAGGCCGTATAACCGTGGATGGATTTAACTTCGAAAAAAAGGTGATAATCCGGGTTATTGATACCGGCATTGGCATGCCCGCCCGCATGGCTGAACGGCTGTTCCTGAGCAAGGAAAAATACAGCCGCCGGGGTACGCAAAACGAGTCGGGGAGCGGGCTGGGACTGGTTCTCATCAGGGAGTTTGTTGAAAATTCCGGTGGCTCCATAAAAGTTCAAAGCACCGAAGGGCAGGGGAGTAGCTTCATCATTGAGTTGCCTTTGCAAAAGCAGTAAAGATACCCGAATTAAGACCCTTTTGATCTTATAAATGGGCGCTTAAGGCACAAGGTACAAGGATCAAGGTACAAGACCTCAAATTCGTCTTGTGCCTTGATCCTTGTACCTTGCTTTTTTATAGTTTGTGCCCTGTTTCTTCTTGTCTTCTTGTGCCTTCCAACTTGTGCCTTATTTTTTAACATTTGTTGATAAAATTAAGGGCTAAAAAACACCTGCAATTCACGGGTTTTCACGGTTAAATAGGGTATTTTTGCCCCCCATCCAACTTTCCAATAAACGGATGTAAATCATTTCTGTAAAACAAAGTATGGAAGAAAATTTCACCCCACAGGAAACAAACGATGAGAATCGTATTATCCCTGTAAATATCGAAGAGCAAATGAAAACGGCTTATATCGATTACTCGATGTCAGTGATCGTAAGCCGTGCCTTGCCCGATGTACGCGATGGCTTGAAACCTGTTCACCGGCGCATTTTGTACGCCATGAATGAACTGGGTTTGAATTACAACAGAGCGTATAAAAAATCGGCGCGTGTTGTAGGAGAGGTGTTGGGTAAATATCACCCGCATGGTGACTCATCTGTGTACGACGCCATGGTGCGTATGGCACAGGAGTGGAGCATGCGGTATACCCTTGTTGATGGCCAGGGTAACTACGGTAACCAGGATGGCGATGGCCCTGCCGCCATGCGTTATACAGAAGCCAGGCTC